>NZ_BAAAEP010000010.1:0-88233 GCF_039523075.1 Caenispirillum bisanense | reverse complement strand
TGATGCGCAGCAGCGGCCGGACGCGGCCGATGTCGGACGGCGGCACCATGAGGTAAAGCGCCGCCGGCGTATTGCGGTGCATCAGATCGGCCACCGTGAAGTCGGACGCGGCGGTGTTCGCAGCCACCAGCGGATCGGCGAACAGGGCCATGCCGGTGATGGCGGAGGAATGCACGCCGGAGCGCTCCTGCGGCGCCTTCAGCTTCATGCGGTTGGCGCCGCGCTGGACTTCGGCGTCGATGACCGGATCGCCGTGGTGGAAGGCGATCATGTCATTCAGGAGCGCGGTGAAGCCGCCGCCCTCGTCGCTGTCCTTCCCCACCGGGCGCTTCCAGAGCTCGCTCTTCTCTGTACAGGCGTACTTGGTGCAACCGTCGTAGAGCACATCGGATGTCGGGACGATGATGTTCCGATCAAACACGTAAGGATGCTGCTCGGTGCCCGGCAGCACCTCGGCCACCAGCAGGTCATGCCGGCCCCTGGGCGTGGTGATGTAGACGGTGGACAGGCGATAGGCGAAGCGCTGCTCGTCGTGGTTCTGCCAGCCGACGATCTGGATCTGGTGCGGATAGGTGACGGACGAGTTCTGGCAGGCGGTGTCGACGACCGGCGGGCAGACCTGCTGGCCGGCGGCGGTCTCATACAGCCGCAGGTGTGGATACTAGGTGTCGCTGTCGATGCAGTCGCCGGCCTGATAGGTCAGGTCGCCCATGTGATAGATGAGCTTGGTCTGGCGGTTGGACCGGTTCGATGCGAAGTCGTGGCGGAGCGTGCAGCCCTCCGCCGTCTCCACCAGCGGCACCGGCGTCGCGCCTTCTGCCGGGGCGCAGTCGCGCACGAGGATGGTAGCGTTCTCGGCATTGCGGTAGCGCAAGGAGCCCTGCTCGACCACGGTCATGCGGTCGTAGTCGACGAAGTGGGGGCAGACGGTGCGGTCTTCCTCAATGGGGAAGGCCTGCTCGGGATCGTCCTCGCAGCGCTTCAGCTCCACAAAGTTTCAGAAACACCCGCTGTCGCGAGACGGCGGGTATTTTGCTTCTGGCCGGCGATCCAACTCCCTGGCCTCTCCGTCACGCTCCACCCAAGTTTCCATACTTATGGATGAATACCAAGGTTGATGTCCCTGCGCCCTTGGGATAAGAAATGCGCGTCGGTTCATCCCAGGGAGGATGCGGGTATGAATGCGCTCTTGGCCTGGAGCGAAGTGTTCGAACTGGGTGTGGACGATCTCGATCGCGATCACCGGCAGCTCGTGGACTTCATCAACGAATTCCACGGGATGATCGGCTCGAAGGAGGCCGCCGCCCGGCTGCTGCCGCGGTTCGATGCCCTGGTGCGTCACCTGGAGGATCACTTCCAGCGGGAAGAGGCGCTGCTCGCCCGCCTGCAGGGCGGCGAGGAAGCCCGCCGGCACCGGGACGGCCACCGGCGTACCCTCGACCATCTGAAGGGCCTGCGCGACGGGCTCGCCCATGGCGATGGCGCCATGGAGGTGGAGACCGTGGTCACCTTCCTGCATCGCTGGCTCATGGACCACGTCCTGAACCACGACCAGAAGATGAAGCCGGATCTGGTGAAGGCCGGGCTCGTCACCCAGGGCGGCGGCGGGCGCGGCCGGTTCGGGCGCTTGGCGCAGGCCTTCAACCGCCTGTCCCTGGGCGCCCGCATCGTGCTGGTGGCGCTGCTGCCCACCTGCGCCCTCACCGTGGTCGCCGGCCTCACCGCCCACGACCGTTACCAGCAGGCGCAGAGCCTCGGGCGGCTGGACGCCCTGGCCGACGTGGCGGACGCGCTGAGCCACCTCGGCCACATGATCCAGGCCGAACGCGGCGCCACCGCCGGCTACCTGCAGGCCCGCACCGACGACACCACCCGCCAGCTGGCGGAGCGCCGCCGCCTGACCGACCAGTCCATGGCCGCCGCCACCGAGGGCGTGCGCCAGGGTCGGGCGCTGGGGCTGGAAGCCGCCATGCAGGCGGTGGAGCACGAGGTGCAGGGGCTGACGGTGGTGCGCGAGCAGGTGGACCGCGGCGCCATCCGCGTTCCCGACGCGCTCGCCGCCTATACCGAGGCGAGCGAAGCCATGCTGGCCGCCACCGGCGCCCTGGCCGATGCCGCCCCCAATGCGCAGCTGGTCAAGGATCTGCTCGCCTACGACCTGTTCCTGGAGATCAAGGAACTGGCCGGGCTGGAGCGCGCCACCGGCAACGTCGCCTTCATCGCCGGCCAGATCGCGCCGCAGGAGCATCAGCGCTTCGTCAGCCTGATCGCCCGGCAGGAGGAACTGCTCAAGCGCTTCACCGAATATGCCAGCCCCAACGCCCGCGCCCTGACGGCGCAGGCCGTGACCGGCGACGGCGATGCGGCGCTGGCGGCGCTGCGGGCGCTGGTGATCGCCTACCCGGAGAGCCGCCATCTGGGCGGCGTCGAAGGGGCGGAATGGTTCCGGGTCGCCACCGTGCGCATCGACCGCATGGCGGCCGCCGCCGGAACCCTGAGCGACGACCTGCGGGAAACGGTCTCGGCCCTGGAGGATGACGCCCAGGCGGCCATGATCGCCTTTACCGCCGGCGAGGTGGTGCTGCTGGCGGTCATCGCCCTGGCGTCGGTCGTGCTGGTGCGCAGCATCACGCGGCCGCTGGCCAGCCTGCGGCTGTCGCTGGGGGAACTGGCCGGCGGCAATACCGGCATCGCCATCGCCGGCCTCGACCGCCGGGACGAGATCGGCGACATCGCCCGCTCGGTCGCCACCTTCAAGGAATCCATCATCCGCAAGCAGATGGACGACGCCAAAGCGGCCATCGACCTCAGCGTCCAGAAGGTGAAGCTGGCCCGCCGCGATGCGCTGCTGGAGGAATTCCGCGCCAATATCGACACCTTCCTGCACAGCCTGACCGGCTCCGCCACCACGCTGCAGGCGGATGCGGAGACCATGACGCGGGTCGCCGACGATGCCCGCAGCCGCAGCTCCACCGTGGCGGCGGCCTCCACCCAGGCGTCGGTGAGCGTCGAGACGGTGGCGGCGTCGAGCGAGGAACTGTCGGCCTCCATCGGCGAGATCAACCGCCAGGTGGCGCAGGCGGCCGCCGTGGCGGCGCGGGCGGCCGACAGCGCCGGGGCGGCGCGCGACACCGTCGCCACCCTGGAAGACCGCGCCCACCGCATCGGCGAGATCATCGGCCTCATCACCGACGTCGCCAACCAGACCAACCTTCTCGCGCTCAACGCCACCATCGAGGCGGCACGGGCCGGCGAGGCGGGCAAGGGCTTCGCCGTGGTCGCCAACGAGGTCAAGGCCCTGGCCGGCCAGACCGCCAAGGCCACCGAGGAGATCAGCGACCAGATCAAGGACATCCAGTCCGGCGTCACCGACGCGGTGCGGGCCATTTCCGAGATCACCCGCGTGGTCGGCGAAATCGACCAGATCACCGTCGCCGTCAGCGACGGCATCCGCCAGCAGAGCGACGCCACGCGGGAGATCGCCCGCAACGTCCAGCAGGCGGCGCTGGGTACCCGCGAGGTATCGTCCAACGTGGAGGCGCTGGCCGAGGCCGGGGCGCAGACCGGGGCGCGGGCGGAACAGGTGCGCGAGGCCTCCCGCGTGCTGCGCAGCGACAGCGAGCAGCTGCGCACCCAGGTGGAAGGCTTCCTCGGCCGCATGGCGTCGCTGTAGGCACGGCGGCGCCGGCCCCGGCTTCGTCGTCAGTCGGGGCCGCCCTGGGGGTCGGGGAAGGTGACGGTGACGCAGGTGCCCGCCCCGTCGGCGGCGGCCACCGCGGCCTTGCCGCGCACCTGGGCGGCGAAGTTGCGGATCAGGTCGAGCCCGAGGGAGCCCGGCCGCGGTCCGCCGGTGGAGCCCACCCCGTCGTCGCGCACGGTCAGCCGCATCAGCCCGCCGCCCACCGTTTCCAGGCTGACGCGGATGTGGCCGCGGCGGCCTTCCGGGAAGGCGTGCTTGAGGGCGTTGGTCACCGCCTCGCTGACGGTAAGGGCGAGCGGCGTCGCCAGGTCGGCGCCGCAGGTGAAGTCCTCCACCTCCAGCTCGATGACCACCTGCCCCGGCGACGGCTGCAGCGTCTCCCCCAGGCTGTGGACCAGGCGCCGCAGATAGTCGCCGAAGTCGACGCTGCCGGGATCGTCCTTCTGGTAGAGCATGGCGTGGATCTCGCTCATGCGCATCAGGCGCTCGTGGGCGGAATGGAGGGCGGAGCGGGTGGACTCGTCCTCCGTCCGCCGCGCCTGGATCTGCAGCAGCGACGATGCCAGCTGCAGGGCGTTCTTGGCCCGATGGTCCACTTCCCGCGACAGGAAGATGCGATAGCGCAGGTCGTTGTCGCGCTCGGCCAGGGTGTCGCGCAGCACCGCCTCCATGCGCAGGCGGCGTTCCACCTCTTCCTCCAGCCGCGCCTTGGCGGCCTCCAGCTTGCGGGTGCGGCGGTCGACCAGGCGTTCCAGGTTGTCCCGCCCCTGCTTCAGCCTGCGTTCCAGGTCCACCCGGTAGGTGATGTCGATGAACGACGCGAAGTGCTGGATGACCCGGTTGTCCTCGATCACCGGGCTGATGAAGCCGGACACCCAGATGGGCGTGCCGTCCTTGCGGTAGAGCTGGATGTCTTCCAGCAGGGTGCGGCGGGCCGCCATGGCCTCGCGGATCCGGCCGGCGGTTTCGGTATCGGTGTTGTCGCCGGCCAGGAACATGTAGCTCTGGCCGAGAACCTCCTCCAGATCGTAGCCGCACAGGTCGAGGAAGGCGTCGTTGGCGTAGATGATGGGGTTGTCCCGGATCGTCGGGTCGGTGACGACCATCGGCATCCGGGTCGCCTCGACCGCAGCGACGAACGGGCCGCCCTGGCGGCGTATGGCTTCCAGGCCCTCTTCCGCATCCTGCTGGCCGGGCCTGTCTCGACGCTGCATCTCCATGGGCACCTCGTCCAACGCCGTGGCTGCGGTCTTTGCCACAACAATAGCCGAGAAGGCGCAGGCGTTTCGAAAAGACTCGCAGGTGCGAAATCAATCGTCGTCGTAAAGCCCCCGGTCGGCGCCGGTGTGGCAGGCGAGGCAGTTGGAGCGGGTGACCACGTCCGGCCGCTGCCAGACGCTCGGGCGGAAATCGTGGTCGCGCAGGAAGGCGGGGTTTTCGGTGATGCGCTGGGGGGCGCCGTCGGGGGCGACCCAGCGCATGTACTGCGGCGCCGCCCCCTGCGGCCGGACATCGCCGGCATTGGCGGTCAGGTAGGCGCGGATGGCCTCCGCCTGATCCGGCGGCAGGGTGGCGTTGTCGCCGAAGTGGTCGGACAGGGTGTCCATCATCCGGCTCCACGACCGCGCCGGCAGGAAACCCGGCTGGAAGGCCATGTGGCAGTCGCCGCAGGCGGTCCTGGTGAGCGGGTCGGTCACCGGCGGCATCCGGTCGTCCGACCCGGCCAGCGCCGGCCCGGCCCACAGCAGGGCGAGCAGCGGCAGGGCGGCACGGGAAAGGGATCGCATGGTCACTGCTCCTGCATGAAGGTGATGTAGTCGCCCTTTTCCCGCGCCGTGCAGGCGCGGCCGAGGACGGCCTCGCAGTCGCGGCCGAACTGCTTCTCCACCTCCGCCGGATCGCTGAAGCGGGAGGGGGTGGCCGATACCGCCACCGGGTCGATGGGGCGGCCGGTCCTGGCGTTGCGGCCGGGGCTGCGGGGGTCGTCGGTATGGCAGGCGGTGCAGGCGGGCGTGCGGGCATCGCCGGCCGCCCAGCGGGTGCGGAACAGGCTCTCGCCGGCCGCCGCCGAGAAGGCGGTGAAGGCGGGGTCGGCGGCGCGGGCTTCGGCGGCATACTGCTCCAGCAGGGCGGCGCGGGCGGCGGCGGCATCACCGGCCAGCACCGGCAGCGGCGCGGCGGCGGCCGTCAGCGCGGCGGCGGCGAGGATCAGGCGCGGCAGGCGGGTCATCGGGTGCTTTCCTTCCAGACGGCACGGCGGGAGGCGGTGAGGCGGCGCCACAGCGCGCTCAGGTGCCGCTTGCCGCCGACCATGACGAGGATGAAGCCGGCATGGCCCAGCACCACCCACAGGGAGACGGTGGACAGGCCCTCGTGCAGGTCTTCCACCCAGGTCAGCCAGTGGGCGGCCATGCCGCTGGCGGCGGCGGCCCCGACGGTGACGAACAGCGCCAGCGCCAGCCAGGCGAACAGGGGGTGACGGCCACGGCCGCTGCGCAGCCACTCCCGCGTCCCGGCGAGGGAGGCGCGCGGCATCCGCCACGGCACCGTGCGGGCGAAGGCCGCCACCAGCAGGCGGACGACCACCGCCGCCAGCACCGTGTAGCCGGCCACCTGATGCATGATGTAGAGGCGGTCGGAATCGCCGCTGAGATAGGCGACCAGGAAGCCGCCGGCGATCACCGCGTGCCAGGCCCGCATGGCCGGCATGGCGAGGCGGCGGGCGGCGGGGGTCGGGGCGCGGGCGGTCGTCTCAGTCATGGTCGCGCTCCCGGCTTTCGTGATGCTTGCGGCGGTGGTGGTCGTCGTCATCGCCGTGCCGGTCCCGGCCGCCGATGACGAGCGGCAGGTAACCGGTGTCGCCGCCGCCGGCCAGCCGCGGCGCCCGCTCCCGCTCCCGGTCGTGATCGCGGGCGGAGGCGGTGAGCGCCGGCGCGGCGTCGGGGTCGGCCGGCAGCGACGGCGGCGCCACCTCGGCCCAGGCGAGGCCGGCGGCGGCGATGACGCCGGCGGCCACCCGACCTTGCACGATGGTCTTGACGATCATGGGGTGTCTCCTGCTCAACTGGGTATGTCCCCCGGTCTAGCAGGGGCATCCTGAACGGCACCTGAAGGCGGCACGGCCGTTCAGCCGCCGTTCAGCCGCGCGGGCTATGCTGGGACCATGCGCCGATACCTTCATGCCCTCTGCCTTCTCCTCCCTGCCCTGCTGCTGCCGGTCGTGCCGGCGGCGGGTGGCGATGACCGCGACCACGACCACGACCGCGCCCGCCGTGCCCTGCAGGCCGGCGACATCCTGCCGCTGGCGACCCTGCTGGAGCGCACCGGCATCGAAGCCGCCGGCCGCCTGATCGAGGTGGAGCTGGAGCAGAAACACGGCCGGCCGCTCTATGAACTGAAGGTGCTGACGCCCGAGGGCCGGGTGATGAAGCACGTCGTCGACGCCCGCACCGGCGAGGTGGTGAAGACGGAGGGCAAGGCGCGATGAGGGTTCTGGTGGCGGAGGACGAACCCCGCCTGACGCTCCAGCTGGAACGGGCCCTGGCCGCCGCCGGCTATGCGGTCGACACCGCCTATGACGGCGACCGCGCCCACCAGCTGGGCGAGGCGGAGGATTACGATGCGGTGGTGCTCGATCTCGGGCTGCCGCGCCTGGATGGGGTGTCGGTGCTGCGCCGCTGGCGGGCCGCCGGCCGCACCATGCCGGTGCTGGTGCTGACCGCCCGCGACGGCTGGAGCGAGAAGGTGGCCGGGCTCGACGCCGGCGCCGACGATTACGTCACCAAGCCCTTCAACACCGAGGAACTGCTGGCCCGCCTGCGCGCCCTCATCCGCCGCGCCGCCGGTCAGGCGGACCCGGTGGTGCGGGTGGGGGCGGTGGTGCTCGACCCGCGCGGCGCCACCGTCACCCGCGACGGCGAGGCGGTGCCGCTGACCGCCCATGAATACCGGGTGCTCGCCTACCTGATGCTGCACAAGGGCAAGGTGGTCAGCCGCGCCGAACTGACCGAACACGTCTACACCCAGGATTTCGACCGCGACAGCAACACGCTGGAGGTCTTCGTCGGCCGCCTGCGCCGCAAGCTGGGGGCGGGGCTGATCGAGACGGTGCGCGGCCTCGGCTACCGGGTGCCGGAGGCATGAGCGGCGGCACCGGCGCCGCCTCCCTGCAACGGCGGGTGCTGCTGGGCGCCGTGCTGTGGATCGGCCTCGCCCTGGCGGCCGGCGGCTGGGTGCTGGTGGAGCTGTTCCGCGACCATGTGGAGGCGCAGGCCGAGGCGCGGCTGGTGACCGCCATGGACCAGCTGATCGCCGCCCTCGCCGTTGCCGGGGACGGCACGGTGGCGGTGGCGCCGCCGCCCGCCGATCCGCGCTTCCGGCAGCCGTTCTCCGGCCTCTACTGGCAGGTGGGCGAGGCGGCGGCGCCGCTGGCGCGGTCGCGGTCGCTGTGGGATGCGGTGCTGCCGCTGCCGGCCGACGAGGTGGCCGACGGCGCCCTGCGCCTGCACCGCCTCCCCGGGCCGCGCGGGGCCGCGCTGCTGACCGCCGAACGCATGGTCCGCCTGCCGCAGCGGGCCGATGCCCTGCGGGTGGCGGTGGCCGAGGATGCGGCTGCGACGGAGGCGGCGGTCGGCCGCTTCACCCGCGACCTGTCGGTGGCCTTCGCGGTGCTGGGCCGGGCGCTGGGGCTGGCGGCGGCGGCCCAGGGCACGGCGGTGCTGCGCCCGCTGGCCCGGCTGCGGCGGCGGGTGCTGGCGGTGCGGCAGGGGGCGGCGGAGCGTCTGGACGGGCGCTTCCCGGCCGAGGTGGCACCGCTGGTCGACGACCTCAATGCCCTGCTGGAGCACGACCGCGACACCGTCGCCCGCGCCCGCCGGCAGGCCGGCGACCTCGCCCACGGCCTGAAGACGCCGCTGGCGATCATCGCCGCCGAAGCCGACGCCCTGACCGCCGCCGGCCATGCCGAGGCCGCCGGCATCCTGCGCCAGCAGGTGGAGGCCATGCGGCGGCAGGTGGAGGCCAATCTGGCCCGCGCCCGCGCCGCCGCCTCGCGCGATCTGCCCGGTGCGCGGGCGCCGGTGGCGGCGGCGCTGGAACCGCTGGCGCGGGCCATCGGCCGCCTGCACGGGCGGGAGGTGACGCTGGACCTGCCGGCCGGCCTCGCCTTTCGCGGCGATGCCCAGGACCTGCAGGAAATGGCCGGCGTGCTGATCGACAATGCCGCCAAGTGGGCAAGCGGGCGGGTGACGGTGACGGCCCGGGGCGACGGCGCCGAGGTGGTCGTCATCATCGACGACGACGGCCCCGGCCTGCCGCCGGACCAGCGGGAAGCGGTGTTCCGCCGCGGCGCCCGGCTGGACGAGGCGGTGCCGGGCAGCGGCCTCGGCCTGTCCATCGCCCGCGACGTGGCGGAGCTTTACGGCGGCTCGGTGAGCCTGGAGGACGGCAACGGCGGCGCCTGCCGCGCCGTGCTGCGGCTGCCGTGCGCCGTCGCCGGCCCCTGACGGCGGCGCCTCCCTAGCGTCGTCGGTGGCGGCGGCCGGTGGCGGCAAGTACCGCCGCCAGGGCCAGGAACACCAGCGCCCCGCCGCCCCACACGCGGGCATAGCCGGGCATGCCGAGGCTCGGCACCAGGGCGTAGACGGCGGCCAGCGCCGCCCACACGGCGACGATGGCAAGCACCAGCAGAAGGTCGTCTCTCATGGTCGGGTCTCCGGTGTCCGTCAGTGGCCGTGCCCGCCGCCGAGGGCGGTGAGCGGCAGGCTGTTCAGCAGCTGGAAGGCGAAGATGGTGGCGACGTACATGCCCGCCACCAGCGCCGCCACCGACAGCGGTCCGGTCCAGGCCGGCGCCGCGCCGATGCCGCCGGCGCCGGGGCGCAGGTCGACCACCGGCAGGGGCTCCGCCGCCGCCCGCTGCGGTCGCGCCGGCAGGGTACGGACGACGCCATAGGCCAGGGTGCCGATGGCGGCGGCGAACAGCGTCGCCCCCACGCCCATGACGGCCATCAGCACCGGCCAGGCGGCAGGCGCGCCACCGCCGTAGCCGATGTCGAACACCCGGCGGGGCACGCCCATGGCGCCGGCGGCGATGCCCGCCGCGGCGAACACCACCAGCCCGAGGGTCACCAGCGCCGGCATCCGCCGCAGCACCGCCGGCCGCCACAGGCTGCCGCCACCCAGCGCCGGCAGCATCACCATCATGGCGGCGAGGAAGGTCTGCGTCAGCACGCCGACGGCGAAGAAGTGGAAGTAGGCCGGCACGAAGACGGTGTCGGACAGCATGGGCGCCAGCTTCTCCTGGATCAGCACGAAGGCGAAGACCAGGCCGAGCATCATGTTCACCGCCGCCCATCCCATGGCGGCCATGGCCGGGTTCTGCCACGGCAGGCGGCGCATCCAGCCGAACAGGCCGCCGACCCCGCCCTGGGCGCGGGTGCTCGCCTCCAGCGACGACACGATGATGGCGAAGGCCGCCACCGTCGGCACCGACACGAACAGCGACAGCAGCGACCCGGCCACCCGCACGCCCGGCGCCAGGTCCGGCTCCAGGAACATGTGGTAGAGGCTGGTGGGCGGCACGAAGACGAGATAGGCGGCGAAGACCAGCTTCGACAGCCGCGCCCCGTGGATGGAGGTGACGCCGGTCAGGTGGGTCGCCAGCACGTACCACACCACCACCGTCGCCATCAGCGGCAGGTAGTGCAGGTTGTGGAACAGGATGTGCCATTCCGTGCCGTGATCGCTCGGGAAGGCACCCGCCCCCAGCGCCCACAGCAGGCCGGGCAGGAAGGCATTGGCGGCGGCAATGGCGCTGACCACCAGGAACCCGGCCCAGGCGAAGACGGCGAAGCCGACCGCCGAGAAGGTGTCCGCCGCCCCGTCCCGGCGCGGCTGCAGGACGGTGGCGATGGCGCTGGCCGCCACCGCCGTCAGCCCTGCCGCCAGCAGCAGATAGCCGAGGGCGAACAGGCCGACGGAGGCGGGATCGTCGCGCCCCGGCTCCGGGTTGCCGTCGTAGAGCAGCGGCGTGCCGGTGAGCGTCACCACCTCGCTGACCGCGAAGCCGGCGACCATCAGCGCGGCGCCGATCCAGGCGAGCGGCCGCAGGACGATGCCGCGCCCGCCCTCGACCGCCGCCAGGGCAAGCAGCAGCGCCGCCTGCCCGAGATAGAGCCAGTAGAAGAACACCGACACCCCATGCAGGGTGAGCACGCGATAGGCCGTCGTCGGCACCAGACTGACGGCGCCGGAGCGGGCAAGGGCGGTGACCAGCCCGCCCAGGAGGCCGAGGCAGAGGGCCAGCAGGGCGGCCGCGAACAGCAGGCGCAGCAGGCCGCGGTCGGGCGCCGGCAGGGCGGCGAGACGGCCGGTGAGGGTGGTGGGGGCGGCAGGATGGGAGTGTCTCATGGCTGCGCTCCCCCTCAGGTCACGATCAGGCGGCCGTGCATGAGATCATGCCCCTCGCCGCAATAGACGGTGCAGTACACCAGGTACTCGCCCGGCCGGGTGAAGGTGAGGGTCTGCTCGCTGACGGCGCCGGGGCGCAGCCGGATGATGCGGCTTGCCGGACCAAGCTGGAGCGAGGCGCCGTGGGTGACGTCGTCGGCCATCATGCGGAAACGGTAGGCGACACCGGCCCGCAGGCGCAGAACCGCCGGGCTGTAGCCGAAGCTCTCGGCCAGCAGCAGGACGTCGACCGGCGCATCGGCGGCGGGGGCGGCGGTGCCGTGGCCGTGGTCATGGCCGTAGGAGTCGGCCGTGGCGTGCGGGTCGACGCTGCCGTCAGCCTGCTCATGGCGGCGCAGGAAAGTGTCGTGCTCGCGGCGGAAGGCGGCGGCGGAAGGGCTGCCGTCGCCGGCGCCACCCCGGCCGGCCCCCCCCCCCCCCCCGCCGGCATGGCCCCCGGCGGCGGCGGGCGGGGCGTGGTCGGCGGCGGCGTCGTCATGGCGGCGGAAGGGAAGCGGAGCGGCGCCATGGGCCGCCCAGGCACCGTAGAGCGACACGGCGCCGAACCCCAGCCCGGCGATGAAGCCGCGGCGGGTGGTGAAATGCCTGTGGTGGGGCATGATGTGGTCCATCCTCTGATGGCAAGGCATGGGCAGGCGCACCGGCCGCCCGCAGGCGCCGGTGCGGGAAAGGGCCGCCACGCGGGCGGTCCGGCCGTCAGAGGAGGGGTTTCGGCGGGCGAGGCTCGGGGCGAATGGCGCGGGCATCGGGCGCCCAGGCGCGGCCGGGCTGCCAGAGGGCGTCCTCCATGCCCAGGCGCACCGCCGGCAGCAGGCTGCCCGGCGCCTCGGCGGCGGGGCAGCAGGGGGCGACCACCGCCGGCCCGCCCTTGTGGTGGCCGGCGGCCTCGCCATGTCCCGGCGAGCCCGGCAGGGCGGCATGGTGGAAGCCGGAATGGCCGGCGGCCGATGCCATGTGGCCGCCATGCTCCGCCGCCAAAGCCCCGGCGACCGCGCCGGCCAGCAGCGCGACGATCAGGGTCAGGGCGGTGAACAGGCGGACAATAGGTGTCATTCGGCGCCGATGGGTCAGGCAGGCCAGGGCGTCGAGACTATCCGCGAACGCCCCGCCGTGCAATGTCGCGCCGGTACTTCCGCGCCGTCAATGATGCTCGTGCAGGCATTGCCCGTGGTCGGCCAGCACCTCGATGACGCGGCAGTGGCAGATGCGGTCCTGGCTGCATTCGTCGATCATGCGCTGGACCTCGCGGCGCAGGGTTTCCAGGCGGGCGATCCGGCTTTCGATGTCGGCCAGATGCGCCCGTGCGAGGCTGTCGGCCTGGTGGCAGGAGCGGTCGGGCTGGTCGCACATGTCCAGCAACTGGCGGATCGCCTCCACCTCGAACCCCAGGTCGCGGGCGTGGCGGATGAAGACCAGGCGCCGCTGCGTCCGGTCGTCATAGAGGCGGCGGTTGCCGGCACTGCGCGCCGGCGGCGGCAGCAGGCCGATCTGTTCGTAGTAGCGGATGGTCGGGATCTTCACGCCCGTGAGGGCCGCCAGTTCGCCGATGGCCATGTCGCCCATGACGAAAAACTCCTCTTGCTTCTCCAGTCGCTAGAGATCGTACCGTCTTCCCGAGGCGACATCACCATCGGAAAGGAGTGCGTCATGGGCGCTGCACCGGCGCGGCAGGAAACCCGGTTCGCGGTGGAGGGCATGGACTGCGGCTCGTGCGTCAGGAAGATCGAGACGGCGCTTGGCCGCCTGCCGGGGGTGGAGGAGGTGTCGGTCTCCCTCGCCGCCGGGGCGGTCACCATCCACCATGACGCCCGCACCACCGCCGCCGAGATACGGGACATCGTCGCCCGCCTCGGGTTCCGTCCGGCGGCGCTGGCGGAGAGCCTCCAGCCCCAGACTTGCGGAGGCAGCCAGGGTAGTGCCGGCGGTTGCTGCGGCCCCGCTGCCGGGGCGGCCTCCTGCTCATCGCCGCCGCTGCCGCCGTCGCCCTCGCCGGCCCCGGCGCCGCGGCGGGAGGAGCGCCGCTGGTGGGCCACCCCCGCCGTGGCGCTGCTGGCGGTCAGCGGCGCGGCAATCGCCCTGGCCGTCGTCGTCGGCCTGCTGGCGCCGGAGCTGGAGCGGTGGGCGTTCCTGGCGGCGGTGGGCGTCGGGCTGGTGCCGGTGGCCCGGCGGGCGGTGGTGGCGGCCCGCTACGGCACGGTGTTCCCCATCGAGATGCTGATGACCGTCGCCGCCGTGGCGGCGGTGGCCATCGGGGCCGAGGCCGAGGCGGCCACCGTGCTCTTCCTCTTCCTCATCGGCGAGCTGCTGGAATCGGTGGCGGCCAGCCGGGCCCGCGCCGGCATCCGCGCTCTGGCCGACCTGATGCCGCGCACCTGCCGCCGGGAAACCCCCGCCGGCGCCATCGAGGACATCGCGGCCGACCGGGTGGCCATCGGCGACATCATCCAGGTGCGGCCGGGCGACCGGGTGGCAGCCGACGGCGTGATCCTGTCCGGCACCGGCGGGGTGGACGAATCGCCCCTCACCGGCGAAAGCATCCCGCGGCTGAAGACGGCGGGCGACCCCGTCCACGCCGGCACCATCAACGGCGACAGCCTTCTGCGCGTGCGGGTGACCGCCGATGCCCGCGACAACACCATCGCCCGCATCGTCCGCCTGGTGGAGGAAGCGCAGGAGAAGAAGGCCCCCACCGCCCGCTTCATCGAACGCTTCGCCCGCTCCTACACCCCCGCCATCGTCGCGGTGGCGGTGCTGGTGGCGATCGTTCCGCCGCTGTTTGCCGGCGGGGCGTGGCACGACTGGATCTATCGCGCCGCCGCCTTGCTGCTCATCGGCTGCCCCTGCGCCCTGGTGATCTCCACCCCGGCGGCGATTGCGGCCGGGTTGTCGGCCGGGGCGAGGCAGGGATTGCTCATGAAGGGCGGCGCGGTGCTGGAGGCGCTCGGCCGCACCACCCTGGTCGCCTTCGACAAGACCGGCACGCTGACCGAGGGGCGGCCGCAGGTGACCGACGTGATCGCCGGCGAGAACGGCGACACCGGCGCGGTTCTGTCCATGGCCGCGGCCCTGTCGGCCGGTTCCAGCCACCCTGTCGCGGCGGCCATCCTGCGGGCTGCCGAGGGGCTGGCGATCCCCGCCGCCGACCATGGCGCGGCGGTGCCGGGCAAGGGGGTGGAGGCCCGCATCGGCGGGGCGCAGGTGTTCCTGGGGTCGCCGCCCGCCGCCGCCGAACGGGCCGGGCAGGACGCCGTCGCGGCGGTGGCGGCCCCCCTGGCGGCGGCGGGTCGGACCGTTTCGGTGCTGGTGCGCGACGGCGCGGTGGCCGGCGCCATCGGCCTGCGCGACACCCTGCGGCCCGACGCCGCGGCGGCCATTGCCCGCCTGCGCACCCTCGGCATCGAGGCGGTCATGCTGACCGGCGACAGCCGCCCGGCCGCCTCCCGCATGGCGGCGGAGCTGGGCATCACCGTCCATGCCGAGCTGTTGCCGGAACAGAAGCTCGATCTGGTCCGCCGGTTCCAGGCCGACGGCGCCCAGGTGGCCAAGGTGGGCGACGGCATCAACGACGCCCCCGCCCTGGCGGCGGCGCAGGTGGGCATCGCCATGGGCGGCGGCACCGATGTGGCGCTTGAAACGGCCGATGCCGCCAGCCTGCACGCCCGCGTCGGCGACATTCCGGCCATGGTCGTCCTGTCGCGCCGGACGCTGCGCGTGGTGCGGCAGAATGTGGCGCTGGCGCTGGGCCTGAAGCTGCTGCTGCTGGTCACCACGGTGGCCGGCGTCACCGGGCTGTGGCCGGCGGTGCTGGCCGATACCGGCGCCACCGTTCTGGTGACCGCCAACGCGCTGCGCCTGCTGCGCCGGCGGGCGGAGCCGGCCCCGCAGGTGCCGCAGGCGGCGGCCTCGCCCCTGCGGGCACCCTCGTCGGCCTGAGCGGCGGCGCGCCGGGTGGCGATCCGGCGCGCTGCCTCGGGCGGCTTATCGGTGCAGGTCGCGGATGTCGGCTTCCAGGTTGTTGAGGCGGCCGGCCTCGTCCTCCAGCAGGCTGCCGACGGCGGCGATCTTGGCGCTGAGCGGGCCCTGCTCGATGAAGGTGCGCATGTCACCGGCGCGGCCGGCATCGCGGAAGGCTTTGCCCTGCGCCTCCACCCACATCATGTAGTGGTAGCGGGCGCCCTCGGTCATCGGCGAGACGGCATCGGTGATGAGGCCGATCTGCTTCACCGCTTCCTTGATGCCGGCCTTGACCACGAAGGCCTTGGCGCAGGTGGCCTTGGCGGTCTTGACGGCGGTGTCGTACTGCTTCAGCGAGGCCAGGAAGCGCTTCTGGCAGGCGATGGCCTCGGGCAGCGGCTTGCCGTCGACGCCCGACAGCTGCACTTCCTTGGCGGTGGCGAACCACTTCACGCCCGGCTTCTTCAGGAAATCGGTGCTGCACAGGTCCTTGGCATGGCGGCCGAGGATGTCGGTAAGCGGGCGCGGGGCGTTGTTCAGCGCCTCCTGCTTCTTCACCGAATAGTCCATGAGGATGGAGTCGAGCGCCTCCGACAGCTTGCCGATTTCCTTGCGGTAGTCGTCGGTCTTGTCCGCCTTGTCGGCCTTTTCCAGCTGCTTGACGTAGTCTTCGCGCGCCTTCATGAAGACCACCATGGCCTTCTCGGTGCTGTCGAGCGTCGGCTTGGCGAGGGCGGCGTCCAGGGTCTTGCAGGCCGATTCCAGACCGCTCGACTTGCGGAACACGCCGAGCACGCTCTCGCTCGGCTTCTTCTTGCCGGTGGCGGTCTCGAACTGCTTCTTGGCGGCCTGCCACTGCTTCAGGTAACTCATCGTCAAGGTTCCCCCCTTGCGGTGTGAAAAACCGGCACCGGGCCGCAGGCGCGGCCGGCACCGCCTCGCCTATATCTACACCAAATGGGGAAGGAAGCTCTACCTTCTGGCGAAGTGGCAGGCTCTGCCCGCCGCACCCCCGCCGCCGCTCGCGCGTTGCAGGAACAGGATACCCTGCAACCCACCGGAGGCCCTGCCATGGTCGAGTTCCGCCACGATCCGTCCGTCGTTCCCGAAGACCCCAACGACAAGGTCCAGTACCCCGAGGAATACCTGCGGGAGATCCTCAGCGACGTCTTCAAGGTGGCCGTGCTGGGCTACCACCCGGATTACGAGAGCGCGGCCTATGTGGAGCGGTTGAAGGCCCGCGGCTTCCACATCATCCCGGTGAACCCGACGCTCGCCGGCGAAACCCACGTTAACGAGGTGGTGCCGCCGAGCATCTTCGAGATCCCGACCAAGATCGACATGATCCAGGTGTTCGGCGGCCCGGAAGACGCCATGTTCGCGGCCCGCGGCATCGCGGAGCACAAGGACAAGATCGGCGTGAAGGTCCTGTGGCTGGAACCCGGCACCTGGAACCCCGATGCCGCCCGCCTGGCCGAAAGCGCCGGCGTGCGGGTGGTCATGGGGCTGGATGCGGCGGAGGTGGCGGAGAGGTTGGTGTGAGGCAACCTGATGATTGCACAGAAAAACAACTTTTCATAATATGGGCCCCGCGCAGCAACCAGGAGCGGGGGGCTTTATGTTCGACGTGTGCGACATTCACAACTTCGTGTACCACATAATCGAGAAGCGGTCTGACGGCGGGAGCGGATTTGCCCACCGGTTCCTAAGCCCGATAGCCTTGACCGGAAGACCGAAGCGATTTTTCGAGGACGTTATCCGCGCTCACTCTGCGACGACAAAGTACAAGTTCAGACCCATCGCCCCTACTAGCTCAGGCGCCACGCCCTCAGGCACAGTAGAAGCCAGGGCGCGTAGCATAATTGCCAATTCCTCTCTCTTTGAAGCGGAGAGCCTCGAACTCGCCCGGAACTTTTTCACTGCCCACACACAAGGGGCGGCGGAAGGGATCCTAATAGTCACGCGATTCTACGGCGGCACCACTAACTCCCTACGGGCAATGATAGCGCTTATTAAGTATGATAACGAGAGCGTTCTTCGGTACGCGCGGGACGGCGGGGCCGCGGGATTCGAGGAAATCACCAACGCTCTTGTTGAGAACCCACGAAGTGTAATGAAGTGCGCGATCATCGACCCTTCCGGGCAAGGAGGATGGGATGTCCTCGTAAAAGATCGACAAAATGAAAGGCGAGGCATTGCGGAGTACTTTGAAAATTTTCTAGGTGTCGATGTTGTAATTTCGCCAGAAAAAGCGACCAAAGACACCGTTGATGTCACCCATTCATGGGCGAAATCGGAAAATCGGATTGCTGACCCCGTGGCCAAAGCCGAGTATCAACACCGGGCAGTTGACTTCTTCCGCACTCAGCCTCAGTATACGCTCGATAGTTTCCTGAATTATGTGGTCGGGCCGGAGCAACACGCGGAGGTCGCAGAGCTTCGGGCCAGCCTTCGCACCTTCCTCCAGGAAAATGGCTGCAGTCATGACTTCGAATCGAAGCCGCAGGGCCTGAGGAAGGCTCAGATGAAACAAACTCTGGTGACGAGCGAGGACGTCCTGATTGTAATGCCGAACGGACCGCGGGCCGGAAATGTTGAGGGCCCGTTCGACGAAGACGGCATGAAGGTCATCAAGATTCGTAGCGCGACGATCAGTAATCGGTGACTCTAATGATTCCTGATCCACTAAGGGATATTTTCCGCGCCGCCCAGAGAGCGCGAGCGGCCACTGGCGTCAGCATTATCGAGGACTGGCGAGACAACAACACAAGGCTTCAGTGGAACGGGAACATTCCGCCGGAGGTAGTCGCACTTCGCGACTACCTCTTTGCAGTCCAGCAGACTGGCAGCGCTGAAGACCTGTACGTGGAGAAGTCTACGGAGCTTCGAATAGTGCGGCCAGCGATCGCCGAGCACTACTTCGGGGACGCCGACTCCGTCATCCTATTCTTCAATCCGGGCAGCCTTGAAGAAGCAATGTACTCCGGTGCAGGAATTACATTCCGAGCGGAATTCCTGGAAAAGCTGCGAAAGTGCCATAAAATCATCTCTCCCAGCGTCGACAAAATGTTTCGCGCCGGCGCAACTCTGTACATATCTCCGTTAGAAAGGCGAGCCAGACTTTACGTCCCGGAAGCTCCTGCTAACGTTGAGGTACAAGACGAAGACCTAAGGCGACGCGTCACCATTCATGAAGGAGCGGGGGCGCCTTGCCCTAATCTGCTCTGGCCGATAGCCCCCGCAACAGACTGCGCTGCGGCGCAAGCGGTACGGCGAATGGCATTCGCTCACATGGTAGCCAGCCTCTCCACCGAGATACTATCTGGCAATAGAATTATAATAAAAGCCGAAACAAAAATTGAGTTAAAGCTAGACCCTCAGAATACCAACATTGGGTATCAAGAACTATGCGATTTCTCATCGTTTTTTAATTGGATCAACGCAAATCAGGATCCATATACAGAAGAAAGGATAATGATCACCCGCCTCAAGATCGCAGAGGCATTAAATGATGTTCCACAGTGGGGCGACGGACTCTCCGAAATTCTGACGCGATTCCCGAAAATTCAGGCCGATACTCGAGAGACGTATCAAGCCTTCCTGAAAGGAAAGATTGATAAATACATTGAAGACCAGAAGAAACTCATAGAGAACGTAAAGTCCCTATCCGATACTCTTTCGCAGAGAACAAAAAACCTAGCATCATCTCTTTTTAGAGATTCGTTTCTTTCGGTTGTTGCGGTCCTCGTCACTATCGGACGGATACTGACAGGAAGTTCGATCGGGGGACCGCAACTGGCGCTTCTAGAAACGGTCCTCGCGACGCTCGCCATCGCGTCAGGTGCCGTCCATATTGGTATTGCAGCCTTCGAGGGCCACTTGTCGCGGAAGGAGTTCTTGGCCTGGAGCAAGCGTATTCGCGACGTTATACCTGAACAAAGGTACAGAGAAATTGCTGGTGAAATGCTCGAGCAAAGAATAGCTTTTTTTCATTTTAGCTTGGCAGCTGGAGCGGCCGGCTACATAGCCTTGGCCGCCGCAGTATACAACCTTCATAAAATCATCCCCGGCATTTGACGCTCACACATCCAGATTCGTCACGTTTAGCGCGTTCTCCTGAATAAACTCGCGCCGCGGTTCCACGATGTCGCCCATGAGCGTCGAGAACACCTCCTGGGCTTCATCGGCGTGGGCGATCTTCACCTGCAGCAGGCTGCGGGCGTTGGGGTCGAGCGTCGTTTCCCACAGCTGGTCCGGGTTCATCTCGCCCAGGCCCTTGTAGCGCTGCATGGACAGGCCCTTGCGGCCGACCTCGATGAAGCTGTCGAGCAGCTGCACCGGGCCGCGGATCTGGCGCTCCGCGTCCTTGATCTTCAGCACCGCCACCTTGAAGTAGTATTCCTTCAGCTCCTCGGCCATGGCGTTCAGGCGGCGGGCTTCCGAGCTGTGGACGGCCAGCGCGTCGATGACGTGGGTTTCCGTCACCCCGCGCAGGGTGCGCGCCAGCACGATGGCGCCGTC
This sequence comes from Caenispirillum bisanense, assembly GCF_039523075.1. Taxonomy (NCBI): domain Bacteria; kingdom Pseudomonadati; phylum Pseudomonadota; class Alphaproteobacteria; order Rhodospirillales; family Novispirillaceae; genus Caenispirillum; species Caenispirillum bisanense. Next base: position 68,589 of record NZ_BAAAEP010000010.1, on the reverse strand, counting down.
GTCCTGCACCGATCCGGTCCAGCCCTTGTCGTGCTCGTCCTCCTGCAGGTCCAGGCGGCGGGCGACGTATTGCGCCGCCTCCTGGCCCTTGGCGGGGTCGGCCAGGGTTTCCGGGTTGAAGGCGCCGGCGATGGCCACCTGTTCCAGCAGGCGCGTCGGCACCCGGCGGGTCATGTTGTGCAGCAGGGTCTTCACCTGCCGGCCCTTCTCCACCAGCTCGCGCAGGTGGGCGCCGGAGATCTGGGCGCCGCTGTTCAGGGTCAGCACGGCGTCGTCAATGGCCGCGCCCACCAGGTATTCCTCCATCGCCCGGTCGTCCTTCAGGTAGGTGGAGGACTTGCCGCGCGTCACCTTGTAGAGCGGCGGCTGGGCGATGTAGAGGTGCCCCTTCTCCACCAGTTCCGGCATCTGGCGGAAGAAGAAGGTCAGCAGCAGGGTGCGGATGTGGCTGCCGTCGACGTCGGCGTCGGTCATGATGATGATCTTGTGGTAGCGCAGCTTGTCCAGCGTGAAGTCGTCGCGCCCGATGCCGGTGCCGAGCGCGGTGATCAGCGTGCCGATTTCCTGGCTGCCCAGCATCTTGTCGAAGCGCGCCCGCTCCACGTTCAGGATCTTGCCGCGCAGGGGGAGGATGGCCTGGAAGCCGCGGTCGCGGCCCTGCTTGGCCGACCCGCCGGCCGAGTCACCCTCGACGATGAACAGTTCGGAGGCGGCCGGGTCGCGGTTCTGGCAGTCGGCCAGCTTGCCGGGCAGGCTGGCGATGTCGAGCGCGCCCTTGCGGCGGGTCAGTTCGCGGGCGCGGCGGGCGGCCTCGCGGGCGGCGGAGGCTTCCACCACCTTGCCGACGATGCGGCGGGCTTCCTGCGGGTGTTCCTCGAACCACTGCGCCAGCTTGTCGGCGACGATGGTTTCCACCACCGGCCGCACCTCGGAACTGACCAGCTTTTCCTTGGTCTGGCTGGAGAACTTGGGGTCGGGCACCTTCACCGACAGCACGCACGACAGGCCCTCGCGCATGTCTTCGCCGGTCGGCTGCACCTTTTCCTTCTTCAGCAGGCCGGTTTCGGTGGCGTAGGCATTGATGGTGCGGGTCAGGGCGGCGCGGAAGCCGGCCAGGTGAGTGCCGCCGTCCTTCTGCGGGATGTTGTTGGTGAAGCACAGCATGGTTTCGTGGTAGGCGTCGGTCCATTCCAGCGCCACTTCCACGGTGATGCCGTCCTTTTCCCCGGCCACGCTGATGGGCGGCTCGTGCAGGGCCTGCTTGGCGCGGTCGAGGTAGCGGACGAAGGCCTCGATGCCGCCTTCATAGTGGAATTCGGTCTGCTTCGGCTCGGCGTGGCGGCGGTCGATCAGCACTAGGAAGACGCCGGAGTTGAGGAACGCCAGTTCGCGCAGGCGGTGTTCCAGCGTCGCGAACTCGTAGTCGGTGATGGTGAAGATGTCGGTGCTGGCCTTGAAGGTGACCTCGGTGCCCGACTGCGGCTTGTTGCGCCGCGCGTCCCACGGCGCGTCGCCCACCAGCTCCAGGTGCTTCACCGTCTCGCCGTTTTCGAAGCGGGCGTAGTATTCCTTGCCGTCGCGCCAGATGCGCAGGTCCAGCCATTCCGAAAGCGCGTTGACCACCGACACGCCGACGCCGTGCAGACCGCCCGAGACCTTGTAGCTGTTCTGGTCGAACTTGCCGCCGGCATGCAGCTGGGTCATGATGACTTCCGCCGCCGACACGCCCTCTTCCTTGTGGATGTCCACCGGAATGCCGCGGCCGTTGTCGCGCACGGTGACCGAGCCGTCGCCGTTGAGGATGACCTCGCTGCGGTCACACCAGCCGGCCAGCGCCTCGTCGATGGCGTTGTCCACCACCTCGTAGACCATGTGGTGCAGGCCCGACCCGTCGTCGGTGTCGCCGATGTACATGCCGGGACGCTTGCGCACCGCCTCCAGCCCTTTCAGAACCTTGATCGAGCTGGAGTCGTAGACGGGGACGGCCTGGGGTTCGGTCATGGGACACTCTCGTTTCAGGACAAACGGGCGGCGGACACGGATGCGTCCTTCACCGTGAGATACTGGGCGCGGTCGCCGAAGCCGGCGAACAGCGCATGGTCGGTGCCGGTCAGCCAGCTCTGGGCGCCGAGCGCCGCCAGCCGGTCGAACAGGGCGCGGCGGCGGTCATCGTCCAGATGCGCCGCCACTTCATCCAGCAGCAGCAGCGGCGCCGTGCCGCGCAGCGAGGCCTGGATGCGGGCCTGGGCGAGCACCAGGGCGATCAGCACCGCCTTCTGCTCGCCGGTGGAACACTGCTCGGCCGGCACGCCCTTGCCGGCGTGGGTCACCTTCAGGTCGGTGCGGTGCGGGCCTTCGGCGGTGGTGCCGGCCTCGGCATCGCGGCGGCGGGCGGCGGCCAGGGCATCGCGCAGGCGATCCTCGGCATCCACCGCCGGCAGGGTGTCGAGCCACCCTTCCACCAGCCCGTCGAGCGCCACGCCGGCCCGCGGAAACGGCCCTTCCGCCTCCGCCAGCGCCGCCGTCAGCCGGCCCATGAAGTCGCGCCGCGCCGCCGCCACGGCGACGCCGTGGGTGGCCATGGCATCTTCCAGCCCGGCCAGCCAGGCCTTGTCCATCCGCCCGTCGCGCAGCAGCCGGTTGCGCTGGCGCATGGCGGTTTCATAGGCCGCGGTGCGCGCCGCATGGGCCGGGTCGAGGCCGTAGACCATGCGGTCGAGGAACCGGCGGCGGCCGCTCGCCCCTTCCTGGAACAGCCGGTCCATGTCCGGCGTCAGCCACAGGGCGGTGACGTAGTGGCCGAGGTCGCCCTGGGACCGGGCCGTCTCGCCGTCGATGTGTACCGTGCGGCGGTCGCCGGGGCCTGGCTCGCGGCCGGTGCCGATGGTGACGTCGCCGAGCGGCCCGTGCACCCGCGCCGCCACCGCCCAGCCGCCGTAGGGCGCGGCGGGAGCGTCGCGGCGGCCGACCTCCGACAGCTTCGCCCGCCGCAGGCCGCGGCCGGGGGACAGGAAGGACAGCGCCTCCAGCAGGTTGGTCTTGCCGGCGCCGTTGTGGCCGGTCAGCACCACCGGGCGCAGGTCCACGTCCAGCCGCAGGTGGGCGTAGGCGCGGAAATCGGTCAGCGTCAGGCGGGTCACGCCGATGCGCTCCCCGTCGGCCGCCATGCCGCCGGAGCCCGCCGGCCCGCCCTCGGGCGCGCTGCAGAAAGGCCCGCCGTCACGCAAAATCGCGCCCGTCACACCCGCATGGGCATCAGGACGTAGATCGCCGAGCCGTCGTTGACCTCGCGGATGACGGTCGGGCTGGCGGCGTCGGCCATGTCGAAGCGGGCGGCCTCGCCCTCGATCTGCGCCATGATGTCGAGCAGGTAGCGGGAGTTGAAGCCGATCTCCAGCGGCGACGCCTCGTAGCGGGCTTCCACCTCTTCCACCGCCGAGCCGGCCTCGGGGCTGGAGGCGGACAGGGTGAGCACGCCGCGTTCGACGCTGACCTTGATGGCGCGGCTCTTTTCCGTGCTGATGGCCGACACGCGGTCCACCGCCTCGGCGAACAGCTTGCGGTCCACTTCCAGGATCTTGTCGTTCTCGGTCGGAATCACCCGCTCGTAGTCGGGGAAGGTGCCGTCGATCAGCTTGGAGGTCAGCACGGCATCGTCGAAGGCGAAGCGGATCTTGGTTTCCGACAGGCTGACGGAGACCTCCATGCCGGTTTCCTCGATCAGCTTGCGCAGCTCGCCCACCGTCTTGCGCGGCACGATGATGCCCGGCATGCCGCCGGCGCCCTCGGGCAGCGGCACCTCGAACCGGGCGAGGCGGTGACCGTCGGTGGCCACGGCGCGCAGCACGTCGACGCCGTTGGACTTGGCGGCGTGCAGGTAGATGCCGTTGAGGTAGAAGCGGGTTTCCTCGGTCGAGATGGCGAAGCGGGTGCGGTCGATCAGCGACCGCAGGTCGGCCGCCGCCAGCCGGAAGGTGTGGCTGAACTCGCCGCCCACCATGGCCGGAAAGTCCTCCACCGGCAGGCACGACAGCGAGAAGCGCGACCGGCCGGAGCGCAGCGACAGCTGGCTGTCGGCACTGTCGTAGGTCAGTTCGATCTGCGAGCCGTCGGGCAGCTTGCGCACGATGTCGTGCAGGGTGTGGGCCGGCGCCGTGGTGGCGCCGGGCTGCGCCGTTTCCGCCGCCACCGCCTCGATGATCTCAAGGTCCATGTCGGTGGCGTTCAGCTTCAGCCCTTCGCCGGTGGCGTCGAGGCGGACGTTGGACAGGATGGGAATGGTGTTGCGCCGCTCCACGACGCTCTGAACATGTCCGAGGGACTTCAGCAGGACGGAGCGTTCGATGGTCAGTTTCATGTCGAAAAGCGGCCTGAAAAAATGATGTGGCAGAATGGCTTTCGCGCCGTCGGGCGGAAGCGCCCGAGTATACCACAGCGCCCCCGGCGGAGAAGGGAAAAGGGCACCGCCGCTACTCCCGCAGCACCGCCGCCACCGGGGCGTGATCGCTGGGTTGGGGCCAGTCGCGGGCATCCACATGGACCTCCCAGCCGCACAGCCGGTCGGCGAGCGCCGGGGTGATCCACACGTGATCCAGGCGGCGGCCCTTGTTGGCGCCGCGCCAGTCGGCGGCGCGGTAGCTCCACCAGGTGAAGACGTGCTCGTCGGGCGGCACGAAGGCGCGGGTGGTGTCGATCCAGCCCAGCGTCTGCTGCAGCAGGGCGAGGCGGGTGGTCTCCATCGGCGTGTGGGTGACCACCTTCAGCAGCTTCCTGTGGTCCCACACGTCGGTCGGCAGCGGCGCGACGTTGAAGTCGCCGGCCAGCACCAGCGGGTCGCGCGGGCCGTAGGAGGCGGCGAACCACTCCGTCAGCTCGTCGAGGAAGCGCAGCTTGTTGGCGAACTTGGGGTTTTTCTCCGGGTCCGGCTCGTCGCCGCCGGCGGGGATGTAGAGGCTGTGGACCTCCATGCCGTCCACCTCGGCGATCAGGTGGCGGCAGTCGGGGCGGCCGCACCACGCCTGGGTGCGCACCTCGCGCAGCGGCCGCCGCGACAGGATGGCGACGCCGTTGTAGCCCTTCTGCCCGTGGCAGGCGACGTGCTCCCACCCGAGGCGCGTGAGCGCCTCGTGCGGGAACAGGTCGTCCGGGCACTTGGTTTCCTGCAGGCACACCACGTCGGGCGCCAGCTCGTCCGTCAGCCGCTCCACCAGGTCGAGCCGCAGGCGGACCGAGTTGACGTTCCAGGTGACGATCTTCATCAGGCCAGCGTCACCGTCAGCTCGCCGACGCCTTCGACGCTGGCGGTCATGGTCTGGCCGCGGGCGACGGCGCCGACGCCTTCCGGCGTGCCGGTGAAGATCAGGTCGCCGGGGCGCAGGATGACCAGGGTCGACAGGTAGGCGATCATCGCCGGCACCGACCAGATCATGTCCGACAGGTCGCCGCTCTGCCGCGTCACGCCGTCCACCGCCAGGGTGATGGCGCCGTCGGACGGATGGCCGCAGCGCGCTACCGGGCGGATGGCGGAGACCGGGGCGGAGGCGTCGAAGCCCTTGGCCATGTCCCACGGCTTGCCGCCCTTCTTGGCGGCCGCCTGCAGGTCGCGGCGGGTGAGGTCGATGCCGACGGCATAGCCGTACACGCAATCAAGCGCCGCCTCGGCGGCGATGTCGGCGCCACCCTTGGCCAGCGCCACCACCAGCTCCACCTCGTGGTGCAGGTCGGCGGTGGCCGGCGGATAGGGCACGGCCCCGCCCGGCGGCACCACCGCATCGGCCGGCTTGGTGAAGAAGAACGGCGGCTCGGCATTGGGGTCGGCGCCCATCTCGCGGGCATGGGCGGCGTAGTTGCGGCCGACGCAGAAGATGCGGCGGACGGGGAACAGGTCGTCGGTGCCTTCCACGGGAACGGCGGGAACGGCGGGGGCAGGAACGACGAAGGCCACGGTGCAGGTCTCCCGGTACGGGCTGAATGGGCCGGAAGTATAGCAGGAAGGCTGCCCGGAAAGGGAAGCGCCCGGTCCAGGGGGGGATCCGGACCGGGCGCAGGGCTCATCGAGCCGAGGGGAGAGATCTGGCAGGGGGGGCGCCAGATCCTCACCCGGAGGGCGAGGGGGGGAGACCCTCCGGGCAAGCGTGATGTGGGGAGATGCCCCCGGCTCGGCAAGACCTTCAGCGCAGATCAGCTATCACTTTTTTCATAGGCAAGCGGGCGCGCCGTGGCCCGCCTCACTTACGCCCCATGGGATTGAGGCGATCGCGCGATTCGCTGAACTGGAACAGGCTGCCGGGCAGGTCCATGCCGGTGCGGGCGTTGAACAGCGACACCGCCGTTTCCACGTTCTGGGCGTCGCGCACCCGCCACTGGCGCAGCTCGAACGGCTGTTCGGTGAACACCAGGGTGAGCATGCCGGCGCCCGGATCCTTGGTCTGCACCACGTCGATCTCGGCGACGTTGGAGGCGCGCCGCACGGCGGTGACGGTGATGTCGGGGTCGGCGAAGCTGACGTTGGGCCGCAGCAGCACGCCCACCGGCGTCTGGTCGAGGCCGAGGTAGCTCACCTGGTCCAGCTGCTGGTCGACGTAGATGAGATGGCGGCCGTTGGCGACCATCAGGATGGGCGCGTCCTCGTACTCCAGCCGCATGCGGCCGGGGCGGTGCATGAACACGTCGCCTTCCACCGAATGGCCGGTGGACGACAGCTGCAGGAAGCGCGCCTGCAGGGTGCCGATGCTGTTGATGTAGCGCTCCGCCTGCGACAGCACCTGCTGCTGGTCCGGCGTCGTCTGCGCCTTCACCACCGCGTCGGCGGCCGGCACCCCGGCGGCGCCGGCCAGGCCCACGGCGAGCACCGCCGCCGTCAGGATGCGCGAAAGAACTGTCTTCAAGCCATCGTCCTCCGTGGTGCCGCCGCCGCAGGCCGCGCGAGACGGGCGCCGGGCGGTGTTCCAGTATGCCTGCCCCTTGTAGCCGCCGACCATGGCGATCGTGGGGCGCAGTTCGTCAGCCGGAACGCCGTTTCGGCTCCAGTCGTTCCAGCATTTCCACCAGCGTCGCATCGTCCAGGTGGCGGATGCGGGCCGCCAGCCGGTTGACGAACTCGGTGGCGAGCGGGCTGAGGCCGCCGGTGTCGATGGTCACCTTGGGCAGCGACAGGGCGGCGAGGCGCTTCAGGTCCTCCGCCTCGTCCCAGATGAGCCCGAGCATGCCGCAGATCTGCATCACCAGCCCCGGCCCCGGCCGTCCGCGATGGCCGTGTTCCAGCGCCGACAGGTAGGCGGCGGTGACGCCCAGGTCGGCGGCCATGTCCTTGAGGGTGATGCCGCGCGCCTCGCGCAGTTCGCGCATGCGCTTGCCGAAGGGGGTCATGATGGCCGGTGCCGCTTGAGCAGGACGTAGAGCGCCCCCTCGCCGCCGTGCTGCGGCTGGGCGTGGACGAAGCTGAGGATGCGCTGGCGCAGGCCGGGATCGTTGAGCCACTGCGGCACCTTGCGCCGCAGCACGCCGCCGCCCTCGCCGCGTGAGCCCTTGCCGGTGACGACGATGACGCAGCGGTGGCCGTGGTCATGGGCGCGGGCGAGGAAGGCGCAGAGGGCGCGGTGGGCGCTTTCCTGGGTCATGCCGTGCAGGTCGAGGCGGCCGTCGATCTCCATCCGCCCGCGCACGAAGCGGCCGGCGGTGCGGCGGTCGATGCCGATGGTGTCGCCGTGGTTGAGGGCATGCGGCCGGCTGGCCGCCGCGGCGGGCGGCGGCGGGGGCGGCGCGGCTGCCGGGCGGCCTTTCGGCGCCGGCCGGGGGATCGGCGGCATGGGCGACGGCGGCGGCGGCTCCGGCTCCGGCGGCGGCGCGCCGGGCGGCACGTCGCGGCTGGCCTTGCGGGCGCGGCGGGGCGGCAGCGGCTCCGCGTCCTTCATGACGGCGCGCCACAGCTCCGCCTCTTCGGGCGTCAGGCTGCGGTGACGCCTAGGCCGCCTCATCGTCGATCAGCACGATATGCAGCCGGCGCGGCCCGTGGGCGCCCAGCTGGATGGTCTGTTCGATGTCGCCGGTGCGCGACGGGCCGGTGATCATGTTGACGGTGCGCGGCAGGGCGCCGGCCGCCCGCAGCCGGGCCCACATCTCTTCATAGCCGCCCACCACCTGGCTGGCGCGGATCACCACGATGTGGTTGTCGGGCAGGAAGTTGAGGCTGGTCGGGGTCTGGTTGCCCGACACCAGCACCAGCGTGCCGGTTTCCGCCACGCCGGCGAAGCAGGGGGTGACGCTGACCTGATCGGCCGGATGGGCGACGCCGCGCTTCACGGTCAGGGTGCCGTGCCCTTCCAGCCCGTCGACGGCGGCATCGGGGGCGGCCACCACCTCCGGCGCCAGATTGTGGGCGGCCAGCCACTGCGCCACCGCCGGCGCCAGGGCGGCGGCGCCGGGGATGCGATCGAGGCTGGCGGCGGCGGCCGTCGCCATGGTGACGAAACGCTCCACCAGCTCCTGCCGGCTGCCGGCGGCGCGGGCCGGCACCACGCCGGGGCGCGGCGCCGCCAGCCCGGCGTCGAGGGCGGCGCGGGTGTCCTCCGGCAGCTCGCCGCGACCGAGGGAGCGGCGGATGCGCGACAGGATGTGGGTGCGGGTGTCGCTGGTCATGCGGGACAGCCTCTCGGGATCGTCGGCGGTGTCAGGCGATGGACAGGCCGTGGTCGCCGGCCGGCTTCTCGGTGAAATAGCGGGAGGTGAAGGCGCGCCAGTCGCCATCCGGCGCGGCGCAGCCGATGCGCGGGTTGGCCGCCAGCTGCAGCACGATGCCGCCGAAGGCCCACAGCCGCATCCACGATCCGGCATCGCTCATCATCAGCGCCACCGCCCGCTTGTGGACGGTCTGGGCAGTCCACGGCCGCACGATCAGCACATAGATCAGCACCGCGAACACCAGCGCCACCGTCCCCACCAGCAGGCCGGCCAGGAACAGCAGCACCAGCGCCAGCAGCAGCATGGTCAGCAGCGGCACCACGTTGATCCACGGGCTGAACACCGGGCTGTCGGTGCGGTTGAGGCGCATGAAGTCGGTGTGGACGATCAGCCGGCCGTCGTCATAGGCCTCCTGCAGCCGTTCGTGCAGCACCACGTCGCGCTTGTTGGGCTTGGGGCGGGGGACGTCGAAGGCCATGCCTCAGCGGGCTCCTTTCTGCTGCCGCCGGTAGCGCTGCATGAAGGTCTCGCCTTCCGGCGCCGGCATGTCGCGCACCGCGGTCCACTCCCGCGCCAGGGGCAGCGAGGCTATGCGGCCGCGCTTGCCGCCCCACAGCGCCAGCCCGCGCGCCACCGCCGCCGTGTACCAGCGCCACAGGCGCGGGCGGGTGGCGAGCCAGGCATAGGCGTTCATGGCCTGGCGCACGCGCGGCGGTGCCAGATTGCGCTCGAACTCCTTCTCGCGCCAGTGGCGCAGCATCTTCGGCAGCGGGATGCGCATGGGGCACACCTGCTCGCACCGCCCGCACAGGGTGGAGGCGTGCGGCAGCGGCGCGGCGTTCTCGATGCCGATGAGGGCCGGCGTCAGCACGCTGCCCATGGGGCCGGGATAGACCCAACCATAGGCATGGCCGCCGACGGCGCCGTAGACCGGGCAGTGGTTCATGCAGGCGGCGCAGCGGATGCACCGCAGCATGTCCTGGAACTCGGTGCCGAGCATGCCGGAGCGGCCGTTGTCCAGCAGCACGACGTGGAATTCCTCCGGCCCGTCGCGGTCCTCCGGCCGGCGCGGGCCGGTGGAGAAGGTGGTGTAGCTGCTCATCTCCTGCCCGGTGGCGGAGCGGGCGAGCAGGCGCAGCACCGTGCAGGCGTCGTCCAGCGTCGGCACGATCTTCTCGATGCTGGCGAGCACGATGTGGGTGCGCGGCAGCAGCTGGGTGAGGTCGCCGTTGCCCTCGTTGGTGACGATGACCGTCGAGCCGGTCTCGGCGATCAGCATGTTGGCGCCGGTGATGCCGACGTCGGCCTGGATGAACTGGCCGCGCAGCACGTCGCGGGCCTCGTCCAGCAGCTGGCGCGGCTCGCTCAGGGGGCGGTCAGCCGGGTACTGCTTGTGGGTCTCGCGGAAGGCGTCGGCCACCATCTCCTTCGACACGTGGATGGCCGGGGCGATGATGTGGCTGGGCGGTTCGTGGCGCAGCTGGATGATGTATTCGCCAAGGTCGGTCTCGACCGGAACGATGCCCTTCTCTTCCAGGAAGTGGTTGAGGGCGATCTCCTCGGCGATCATCGACTTGCCCTTGGTGACCGTCTTCGCACCCTTGTCGCGGCAGATGCGCAGGATGGTCTGGCGCGCTTCCTCGGCGTCGCGGCACCAGTGGACGTGACCGCCCTGTTCGACCACCCGCTCCTCGAACCGCATCAGGTAGTGGTCGAGGTTTTCCAGCACGTGGTTCTTGAGGTCGCGGCCGGCATCGCGCAGGGCCTCGAACTCCGGCAGCTTGGCGATGGCGGCGGCGCGCTTTTCGCGGAAGCCGACCTTCATGGTCGACAGCGCCTTCTTCAGCTTCTCGTCGGCGATGGCGTCGTGGGCGTTCTGCTTGAACCGGTGCGACGTGGCGTTCATGGCGGCTTTCTCCGTCAGCGGTCGTCGCCGATGGCGGGGGTGTCCGCCATGCCGGCCAGCACTTCCGTCACATGCCGCGCCTTGACGCGATGGCCCAGGCGCTTGGCCTTGCCCGCCATGTTGAGCAGGCATCCCACCTCGCCGGCGATCAGGGTGCCGGCGCCGGTGGTGTCCACATCGGTCACCTTGTCGGTCACCATGCGGTCGGAGATTTCGCCGTACTTGACGCAGAAGGTGCCGCCGAAGCCACAGCATTCCTCCGGCCGCTGCATCTCCACCAGCTCCAGCCCCTCCACCTTGGCCAGCAGCGCCCGCGGCTGCGCCTTGATGCCGAGCTGGCGCAGCCCCGAACAGCTGTCGTGGTATGTGGCGCTGTCGCGGTAGCTCGCCCGGACGTCGTTCCAGCCCATGATATCGGTCAGGAAGCTGGTGATTTCAAAGGTCTTGGCCGCCAGCTGCTCCGCCTTCGGGCCGTAGACCGGGTCGCCCTGGAAGACGTCGGGGTAGTAACGGATCATGCCGGCGCAGCTGCCCGACGGCAGCACCACGTAATCGAAGCCGACGAAGGCGTCGATCAGCGGCCGCGCCACCCGTTTGGTCGCCTCGCGGTCGCCGGTGTTCCACGACGGCTGGCCGCAGCAGGTCTGGCACTCCGGCACGGTGACGCGACAGCCGGCCTTTTCCAGCAGCGACAGGGTGGCGAAGCCGACGGTCGGGCGGTAGACGTCCACCAGACAGGTGACGAACAGGCCGACGTGCGGGCTGTCGGGGCGGCGGGCGGCGGCGAGGTCGGACATGCGGCTGCGATACCTTGTGGTCGGGAACGTCGCGGCAGGACGGCCGGCGAGTCGCCCAAGGATGCGGTCTCGCGCGCCGCCTGACAAGAAAACTCAGGACCGCGCCGCCACCGGCAGCAGAACGAAGTAGCGGCCGGTGCTCTTCATGCGGCCGGCATGGGCCAGCGCGCCCTCGCCGGTGCCCCAGAAGAAATCGCCGCGCACCTGCCCCTTGATGGCCGAGCCGACATCCTGCGCCACCATCAGGCGCTGCAGCGGCCGGCCGTCGGGGTCGACCGCATCCAGCCACAGCGGCGCCCCCATGGGCATGAAGCGGGTGTCGACGGCCATGGAGCGCAGCGGCGTCAGCGGCACGCCCTGGGCGCCGATGGGGCCGGCGCCGTCGTTGCGGCGGAAGAAGATGTAGCGCGGGTTCTGGCGCATGTAGTCGGCCGCCACCTGCGGGTTGGCCTTCAGCCAGGCGCGGATGTGCTGCATGCTGCCCTGCCCCGGCGGCAGCACCCCGGCATCGAGCAGGATGCGGCCGAGGCCGACGAACTTCCAGCCGTTGTTGCCGGCGTAGGACAGGCGGGTGGTAGTGCCGTCGGGCAGCACCACGCGGCCGCTGCCCTGGATGTGCAGGACGTGCAGGTCGACGGCGTCGTCGGTCCACATCACCACCGGCGCGGCGGCGCCGGCGGCACCGGTTTCCAGGGCGGCGCGGTCGTGGTAGCGCACCAGCTTGCCGCCGTCGACGCGCCCGACCAGGGTCTGCGCCGGCAGGCTGTCGTCGAAGGCGCGCAGGTTGACCGACACCAGATCGGACGGCACGCCGTGGACGGGGATCTGATAGCGCCCCTGACGCACCGGCGAGCCGCGCAGCTCCGCCTCGTAATAGCCGGTGAAGGTGCCGTCGCGGCTGCCGGTGGCGGCATCGGCGACGGCGAAGGGGGCGAACCAGGTGGTCAGCACCTGCCGCAGCCGCACGCCGGCGCCGGCCGGCACCGCCAGCAGGGCGGCGCAGGCATCGCGCCAGGCGGCGGCGCCGGGGAAGGCGGCGCGGGCATCTTCGGTCAGAAACTCGGGCGCGGCGGGGTAGCTGTTGCCCCGCGCCATGCGGTCGCAGGAGGACCGCAGCGCCGGCATGGCCTCGTCCAGCCGGTCGGCCTGCCAGCCGGGCAGCGCCTGGAAGCTGGTGCGCTCCAGGCTCGCCCGCGGCACCTCCGGCGTGGGGGCCGGCGGCGGCTCCTCGCCGCAGGCGGTGAGCAGCAGGGCGAGGGCGGCGCCGGCGGCAAGCCGGCGCACCGCCGTGGTCAGACGGACCGGGGACAGGCGCATGGGGCGACGATCACTCGGGGGCGGTGGTGGCGACGAGCTGCCAGTTGGGATCGGGGCTGCCGGTGTCGCGGGCGAAGGTCCACACGTCGGTGACGTCGATGCCTTCCTTCTCGTGCCCGTCGATGACGGTGCCGGAGGCATCGCGCAGCACGTTGATCTGCTCGCTCTGGAACAGCACCGTCACCACGGCGTCGCGGCCGCGCATAGCAGCATCGCGCATCTCCAGCCGCTTGATGCCGAGGATGCGGGCTTCGCGGCTGTGGCCGGCGGCGCGGTCGGCATCGATGGCGGCGGCGAAGTTGCGGTAGACCTCGTCGGCCAGCAGCGGCCGCAGGGCATCCTTGTCACCCTGGGCGAAGGACTCGACGATCATCTCGAAGGCGGCGCGGGCGCCGCGCAGGAAGCCGTTGGGCTCGAACGACGGATCGGCCGCATTGATGGCGCGGATGCCGGGCTCGACCGGCGTGCCGGCGTAGGGCCCGAGGTCGAGATCCTCCTCCTGCGGCGCCGGCTTGCGGCCCGGCAGCTCGATCACGTTGCCGCGATCGTCCGTGGTCGGGCCCTGCCGCTTGGCGGCGTAGCGTTGCTCCGCCTGCTGGCGGCGCATCTCCTCGTCGCCGGTGCGCCGGCCGAGCACGCTCCGCAGGCGCAGGATGAGGAACCCGGCGACCAGGGCCAGGAAGATGATGTCGACGAACTGGAATCCTTCGTTCATCAGTCGGCTGCCGCTCCACCCCAGGGCTGGACCAGCCCCCTCCGCTACGCTACATGGAAAAGGCAGGACGGACAAAGCAATCCGCCTGCCGGACACCAGGAGGGGGCCTACACTCGTTCCCCCGTAAATAAGCCGTGAGGGGGCAAAGGGCAAGCATGCCACTCATCATTCTGGGCCTGTTCATCGCGGTTCCGATCATCGAGATCGCGGTTTTCATCCAGGTCGGCGGGTTGATCGGGCTGTGGCCGACCATCGCCATCGTCGTCGCCACCGCCTTTGCCGGCACCTTCCTGCTGCGCCAGCAGGGCCTTGCCACCCTCGGCCGGGCGCAGGAGGCGATGGCCCGCGGCGAGATGCCCCTGCGCGAGGTGTTCGACGGCGCCTGCCTGCTGGTGGCCGGCGTGCTGCTGCTGACGCCGGGCTTCGTGACCGACACCGTCGGGCTGCTGCTGTTCCTGCCGCCGGTGCGGGCGTGGCTGCGCAAGGGCGTGGTGCCGGCGCTGGTGAAGTCGGGCCGCGTGCACTATTCCGCCACCTTCACCGGCGACTTCGCCGAGCGCCCCTCCGCCCCGCCGCGCCGCCCCTACGAGATCGAGGGCGAGTTCCGCGAGGTCGACGAGACGCCGCCGCCTGCCGGCGACGATCAGGGCGACGGCTCCCTGCCGCCGCGGCCCGGTCCGCCGCGCCCCTGACCGCCGGCAAATGCGCCGGGCGGAGCGGTTGCCAGTCGCCCGGCGGCGTGCTAGCCCTGTGCCCGAACCCAAGACCCAGGGAGTGTTCCGATGACCGAAGGTAACGGCGCCAACGGCGCCAACGGTGCCCAGTCCGCTCAGCCGCAGGAAGGCCGCATCGGCCTTGCCATCGCCGGCCAGTACATCAAGGACATGTCCTTCGAGGTGCCGGGCGCGCCGGAAATCTTCAGCCAGATGCAGAAGGCGCCGGAGATTCCCATCGCCGTCGACGTGCGCGTGCGCCAGCTGGGCGGCAACCACTTCGAGGTCACCCTGCACTTCGACATCAAGGCCAACGTCGACGGCAAGCCGGGCTTCGTGATGGAACTGGTCTACGGCGCGGTGGTGCAGGCGACGGCGCCGCAGGAACACCTGCAGCCGCTGCTGATGATCGAGGCGCCGCGCCTGATGTTCCCGTTCTGCCGCAACATCATCGCCGACATCACCCGCGACGGCGGCTTCCCGCCGCTGATGCTGCAGCCGATCGACTTCGTGCAGCTGTACCGCGAGCGCGTCCAGGCCGCCCAGCAGCAGGGTTGAGTTTTTTTGTCCCTCAGGCGCCGGGCGCGCGCTCGTCGCGCGCTTGGCTCCCGCGGCATAAGCCGCGCGGCGCGGTCGCGCCGGCCAGCTTGCAGGGCAAGCTGGGGGATGGCCCCGGGAAGGGCGACGGGCATAGGAAAACCGGCGGTGGGGGAAGCCTCGCCGCCGGTTTTTTGCTCAGCGGCCGGCGCGCAGCAGGGCGGTGGCTTCGGCGATGGCGGTCGGGGTGTCGGGGGTGAAGCCCAGGTGGTCGTCCTCGCGGAAGCCCAGTTCGGCCAGCACCTGCCGCGGCTGCGGCTGCACGTTCGACAGGATGAC
This sequence comes from Caenispirillum bisanense, assembly GCF_039523075.1. Taxonomy (NCBI): domain Bacteria; kingdom Pseudomonadati; phylum Pseudomonadota; class Alphaproteobacteria; order Rhodospirillales; family Novispirillaceae; genus Caenispirillum; species Caenispirillum bisanense. Next base: position 53,586 of record NZ_BAAAEP010000010.1, on the reverse strand, counting down.
GCGGGTGCCGTGCCCGCGGCAGCGGTGCAGGAACTCCTGCAGGGCGTGGCCGCCGGTGGCGTCGATCAGCGGCACCAGGCGCATGCGCAGGATGAACACCCGCGGCGGCCGCCGCAGCTTGTCGAGCACGTCCCCCAGCTTGGCGGCGGCGCCGAAGAAGAACGGGCCGGAGATCTGGTAGACCTCGATCCCCTCCGGCAGCGGCTCGTAGTCCGGCGTGCGCGGGCGGGTGAAGTCGTCCTCGTCGTCGTCGATGAGGTGGGTGTGGGTCTGCACCTCCACCGCGTTGGCCATGCGGTGCATGAACAGCATGGCCGCCAGCACCACGCCGACCTCGATGGCGACGGTCAGGTCGACCATCACCGTCAGCCCGAAGGTCAGCAGCAGCACCACCCGGTCGCCCATGGGCGCCTTCATGAGGTGGCGGACGTGCTTCACCTCGCTCATGTTCCAGGCCACGATCACGAGCACGGCGGCGAGGCTCGCCAGCGGCACGAAGGCGGCCAGCGGCGCCAGCGCCAGCACGAACACCAGCAGGAACACCGCATGGGCCATGCCGGCCACCGGCGTGCGGGCGCCGGAGCGGACGTTGGTGGCGGTGCGGGCGATGGCGCCGGTGGCGGGCATGCCGCCGAACAGGGCGGAGCCGATGTTGGCCACCCCCTGCGCCACCAGCTCGCAGTTGGAGCGGTGCTTGCGGCCGGTCATGCCGTCGGCCACCACCGCCGACAGCAGGCTTTCGATGCCGGCCAGGAAGGCGATGGTGAAGGCCGACGGGCTCAGGTCCACCAGCCGCTGCCAGGTGATTTCGGGGAACACCGGCGTCGGCAGGGTGGTCGGGATGCCGCCGAAGCGCGAGCCGATGGTATCCACCGGCAGCCCGACGAGGGCCACCGCCAGCGACCCCGCCACCACGGCGATGAGGAAGATCGGCAGCCCCGGCTTGAGCCGCCGGATGACCAGGATCAGCGCCAGCGACCCGAAGGCGACCGCCATGGTGGCGGCGTCGGCGGTGGGCAGCGCCTGGGCATAGGCGGCCACCTTCGACAGGAAGTCGGCCGGCACCGTGTCCATGGTCAGGCCGAGCAGGTCCTTGATCTGGCTGGTGAAGATGATGACGGCGATGCCGGCGGTGAAGCCTGTCACCACCGGGTAGGGCACGTACTTGATGTACGTCCCGATGCGGCCGTAGCCCAGCACCACCAGCATGGCGCCGGCCATGAGGGTGGCGAGCACGAGGCCGTCATAGCCGTGCTCGGCGATGACGTTGAACACCACCACCACGAAGGCGCCGGTCGGGCCGCCGATCTGGTAGCGGCTGCCGCCCAGGGCGGAGATCAGGAAGCCGGCGACGATAGCGGTCACCAGCCCCTTGTCGGGCGTGGTGCCGGAGGCGATGGCCAGCGCCATGGCCAGCGGCAGGGCGACGATGGCGACGGTCAGGCCGGCGATCAGGTCGGCGCGCAGATCGCCGAAGCCGTAGCCCTGGCGCAGGGCCGTAATCAGCTTGGGCACGAACAGATGCCACTCGCGCCGCGGCGCCGCCGCATCCGGGGACGGTGAGGAAGCCAGGGACCGATCGGGCATGCCGGGGAGCCACCGAGGGAGGCGCGGACGGCCGAACCTGCGCCCGCTCGACGGAAAGCTTACGCACCCGCCGGCTTTCGGCGCAAGGCGCTATCCCAAAGGATGATCCGCGGCGGCCCCGGCGCCGCCCCGTCAGCCGGCCGCTGCGTCTTCGCCGGTGCGCAGCAGAAGGTCGTTTATGAGGTCCTGCGCCATGCTCCAGGCCACGGCGCAGCCGCTGCGGTCGCCGAGGCAGGTGCGCAGGGCATAGGCCAGCGCCGCCACGGTCAGCCGGTCGCGGTCGCTGAGGTGGTAGGCGTGACTCGGCGCGAAGAACAGCGGCACCAGCAGGGCCGCCGCCTCGTCATCGTCGGTGGTGGCGCCGACGAGGGTCAGCGCCTCGCGCAACACACTCTCGACGGCGCGGGTTCGCCAGCGGGCCAGGGGCGAGGGCGGAGGACCGGCGGGCGGCAGGGGGTGGGGAGTCATGGGGCGGTCCTCGATCAGCAGATGGGCACAGCGCAGCAACCGCCATGCCAGCCGGCCGCCGCCCGACTCTGCTGCAATCCCCGGCCCTTGGATGGTGAGCAGGAAGGCCGATTCCGCAAGCCGCGGTGCAAAACGCGAAACCGCCGGCGCCCGAGGCAGCCGGCGGTTGCGTCACTGGCACGGCTGCCACCGGCCGGACGGACCGACCTCAGCGGTGACAGGCGCAGGATCGGGACGTGTCGCCCAAGGCGACGACGGATGGAGTTATTCGCCGACGACGCGCAGGAACACCCGTTCCTCGCGCGCTTCGTCCAGTCTCGCCAGGCTGAGGGCGAAGTCCTCGCGGCTTGCCACGTATTCGGCGACAGCCTCGCGCAGGCAGTCCTCGACCGACTGGCCGGCGTCGCGCGCCAGGTCGGACAGGCGGCACATGAGCGCCGCGCCCAGGGTGTCAGAAAACTTCGTCTCGCTCACCACCGCCGCTCCTCAGTCGGTGAAGTCGTTGAAAAAGCTTTCCCTCGTGCGACTCGCCGGTCTTTGGTCCCCGTGCCGGCTTGCGTCTGAGGTGGGAACTCTACATTCTCTGCCACCAATCGCAAACCCCAACTACACCCTATGGTCAAGCCAACCTACTGCCGAAGGCGCAGGACGTGAGGATTACCAACGAGTCGGTTCCCCCCGCTGCGGAGGGCGTGTCGTCTGTCGACAGGCCCCGCGACTCGGGAGGATTGCGAGTCACCCTGGAGGACCGGCTGCCCACCAGCAGTGCCGGCAGCCGCGACTCGGCGCCGGTGCGCCGCCGCACCGGCAAGAAGAAGGAGCCCGTCGCCGCCCGCCCCGCCGCTGCCAAGCCGCGACCGGTGGCGGCGGAGCCTGCCCGCCCGCGACGGCCGCGCCCCGCCGCCGTCGAGCCGGCCGCCGATGACGGCGGCTCCGGCAACGGTGGTGGTGGCGGTGGCAACGGCGGCCGCGGGCCGCGTCGCAACGACGGCCGGCGCGGCAGCGGCCCGCGCCGCCGGCGGCGGTCGTGGGGCTGGGCGCTGGTACGGTGGACGCTGACCCTCGGCGTCTGGGGCATCGTCGCCGGCCTCGCGGTGCTGGCGTGGTTCGCCTACGACCTGCCGCGGGTGGACGACGTCGACGTCATCACCCGCCGCCCCGGCGTCACCGTGGTGGCCGCCGACGGCACCCAACTGGCGAGCTTCGGCGATGTCTACGGCGCCGTGGTGACCGTCCACGACGTGCCGCCCTATCTGGCCCAGGCCATCCTGGCGACCGAGGACCGGCGCTTCTACGGCCACTTCGGCCTCGACGTCATCGGCCTGGCGCGTGCGGCGGTGGTCAACTACCGCGCCGGGCGGGTGGTGCAGGGCGGGTCCACCATCACCCAGCAGGTGGCCAAGAACCTGTTCCTCACCCACGACCGCACGGTGAAGCGCAAGGTGCAGGAAGTGCTGCTGGCGCTGTGGCTGGAGCAGCGGTTCACCAAGGACCAGATCCTCACCATCTACCTCAACCGCGTCTACCTGGGGGCCGGCGTCTATGGCATGGAGGCGGCGGCGCAGCGCTACTTCGGCGTCTCCGCCCGCAACGTCAGCCTGTGGCAGGCGGCCATCCTGGGCGGGCTGATGAAGGCGCCCAGCCGCTACAACCCCGTCGCCAACCCCGACCTGGCGGCGGGCCGGGCGCGCGAGGTGCTCAACAACATGGTGGTGGCCGGCTGGCTGCAGCCGGACCAGGCCCAGCAGGCGGCCCAGGGGCTGGCGGTGGACGGGCTGCGGCGCGGCTCGCCGGGGCGCCACTTCGCCGACTGGGTGATGGACAGCCTGGACGGCTACATCGGCAAGGTCGACAAGGACCTGACCGTCGTCACCACCCTCGACCCCAAGGTGCAGGCGGTGGCCGAGGCCGCCGTCGCCGAGGCGCTGGCCCAGGAAGGGGCGGAGCTGAAGGTCACCCAGGCCGCCGCCGTGGTGCTGGCGCCCGATGGCGGCGTGCGGGCCATGGTCGGCGGCCGCGACTACGGCTCCAGCCAGTTCAACCGCGCCGTCCAGGCCCTGCGGCAGCCGGGTAGCGCCTTCAAGCCCTTCGTCTTCGCCGCCGCCCTGGAACTCGGCCTGACGCCGGAGCAGCTGATCACCGACGGGCCGATCACCGTCGGCACCTGGAGCCCCGCCAACTTCAACGGCCGCTTCCTCGGCCCCATCACCCTGACGGAGGCCATGGCGCGCTCCACCAACACGGTGGCGGTGCGGCTGGCGCAGCAGGCGGGGGTGGAGCGGGTGCGCCGCGCCGCCACCCGCTTCGGCATCACCACCACCATCGCCAAGGATCTGTCCATCGCCCTCGGCACGGCGGAAACCTCGCTGCTCGACCTGACGGGCGCCTATGTGCCCTTCGCCAACGGCGGCTGGGGGGTGGTGCCGCACGGCATTGCCGAGATCCGCACCCGCGACGGCGAGGTCATCTATCGCCGCAGCGGCGGCGGCACCGGCCGGGTGGCGGAGCCGACGGTGGTCAGCGACATGAACCGCATGCTGCGGGCGGTGATCGCCTCGCCGGCCGGCACCGGCACCGCCGCCCGCATCGCCGGCCGCGATGTCGCCGGCAAGACCGGCACCAGCCAGAACAACCGCGATGCCTGGTTCATCGGCTACAGCGCCAATGCCGTCGCCGGGGTGTGGATGGGCAACGACAGCGGCAGCCCCACCGCCAACGTCACCGGCGGCGGCCTGCCGGCGCGTACCTGGAAGCGCATCATGGAGGCGGCGGAAGCCCCCTACGCCCCCCGCCCCCTGCCCTGAGGCCCGGCCGCCTCGGCGGTGGCGGCGGCCTCGACGGGGGCGGCGGAGGCCGGGGCGGCGGCAGCGAGGTCCAGCGGGTAGTCGGCCTCGGCGGTATAGACCGGCCCGGTCCGTCCCAGCTCGCTGGAGAACAGGGTGAACCGCTCCACCCGGAACGGCGGGGCGCGGAACAGGTTATGGTGGGCGATGAAGTCCTGCACCTTGTGCAGCGGCGCCTGCTTCACCGACGCCAGGGTGACGTGGGGCTGGAACTTGCGCCGCTCCGGCTCCATCCCGGCGCTGACCACGGCGCGCTCCACCTTGTCGCGCAGGTGCAGCAGGGCGGGTTCCTTGTCCACCCCCGCCCACAGGGTATGGGCGCGGCTGCCGGCCTCGAACGAGCCGAGCCCGGCCACCGACAGCGGGAAGGCCGGCGCCCGCACCTCGGTCAGGGCGTCGTGGATGTCGTCGCACTGGTCCTCGTCCACCTCGCCGATGAAGCGCAGGGTGATGTGGTAGTTCTCGGGCGGGGTCCAGCGGGCGTTGGGGATGCCGCCGGTCAGCCGCTGCAGGGCGTCGCACAGGTCGGGCGGCAGGTCGAGACCGACGAAGAGGCGGATCATGGGAGCGTCCTTTTCCGGTCTGCAGGCCGGCGGCGGCGGTGATCCCTACAGGAACAGCGTCAGCACGCCGGAATGGGAATAGAGCCGATTATGGCTGATCTCGCCGCTGCCGAAAAAGCCGGTCAGCGGAACCGGGCCCAACTCTTCCGCAATAAGCCGGGCTTCGCGCGGGAACGCGCCGAACAGGGTACCGCCGCGCCCCTGGCAGCCGACATAAACGCCGCCGCGCGGCTGGCGGCCTCGCAGCCGGTCCTTCAGCCGCCGCAGCATCAGGCGCATGTCTTCCTCCACCGTGTCGGCATCGCGGCGCACGAAGCGCAGGCGGTCGCCAGCCCGCAGGATGGAGCCGGTGGCGATCCAGCCGGCCTTGGGGTCGATGGCGACCAGCGGCAGCACCGTGAAGTCGCCGCGGTCCGACCCCTCCACCGGCACGCCCACCCCCACCACGCCGGCCAGCCGGTGCAGCGCCTCGCGCGTGCGGGCGCCGGTCTCGCGGCACAGCAGGTCGAGCGGGCGGGCGCCGTCCAGCCGGGCCACGGCGGTACGGGCGGCCTCGGTCACCGTGTGCCAGGGGCCGAGCGGCCGGCAGCCCTGGCTCACCCCCACCACCGCCGGCACATGGCCGCTGAACAGCACGCCGGACAGGCCGCCGCGGGTGGGCAGCCCGGCCACCTGCAGCGGGGCGGAGGCATCGGCGGCATCGGCGGTCAGGCCGCCGACCAGGAAGCCCTCGGTCTGGTCCACCAGATCGTGGATGACGAAGGGCAGCGCGGCGTTTTCCGGGTCGCCGTGGACAAGGCCGAGCACCGGCGCCACCGGGCCGACCCAGTCCATCACCTCCTCGTCCAGGCTGTCGCCGTCGCGCATAAGGGTGGGCAGCAGCCGCCAGTCGTCGGCCGGCAGGTCGGCGATCATCACCGACAGGGCGGGGCCATCGTGTTCCTCCTCGCCGCAGCCGATGACGCCGGAGCCGACGGCGCCGACCCAGTGCTCGACGCCGGTGAACTCCCGCAGCACGGTCAGGATCACGCCGATGTCCCCGGCCAGCGGCCGGGTGGCGTAGAGGAAGCCCGGCCCGCGTCCTGCCGCCGCCGTCTCCTGCGGCAGGCGCGACAGGCAGTCGGCGATGCACGACCGCCAGTCGCTGCCGCGCCCGAGCGCGTGATGGAACCGCTCCCCCGTCATGCCTCCGCAGCCTCAGCCGCTTGTCTGGCGGGCCCGTTCGACCAGGGCCTCGACGTGCGGCAGGATGTTGTCGACCATAACCTGCACCCCTTCGGCATTGGGGTGCAACCCGTCCGATAGCAGATAGCGGTCCTGCAACGCCACCCCTTCCAGAAAGAAGGGATAAAGCGGCACGTCGAACCGCTCCGCCAGCCGGGGGTAGAGGCCGTCGAAGGCGGCGATGTATTCCGGGCCCAGGTTGCGCGGCGCATACATTCCCGCCAGCAGGGTCGGGATGTTGCGGTCGGCCAGGGATTGCAGGATGGCGGCCAGGTTTTCCTCCGCCTTCTGCGGCGGCAGGCCGCGCAGGGCGTCGTTGGCGCCCAGCTCGACGATCACCGCGTCCGGCGCCTCGCCGTCCAGCAGCCAGCCGAGCCGCGCCAGCCCGCCGGCGGTGGTGTCGCCGGAGACGCCGGCATTCACCACCCGCACCGCATGGCCGCGGTCGCGCAGGGCGGCTTCCAGGCGCACCGGGAAGGCATCGCCCGGCGGCAGGTTGTAGCCGGCGGTCAGGCTGTCGCCCAACGCCAGGATCTTCACGGTTTCGGCATCGGCGGCCTGGGCGCGGGCACCGTCGTTGACAACGGCGAACACGAGGCCAAATGTGCAGAGGGCTCGCAGCAGTGGGAATCGCATGACAAGAACTTCTCCGGCTTCTTCTACGGTTCAGACGGCGTCGTCTCAGCCCCCCTCCCGTTCCACCAACGCGCCGACCATCGATATGCGGTCCGTTCAGGTGACCTTGGAGGGGCCGGCCGGTCCGGTCAACATCCTGCGCGGGCTCGACCTGACGGTTTTCGCCGGCGAGGCGGTGGGCGTCGTCGGCCCGTCGGGCAGCGGCAAGTCGACCATGATGATGGTGATTGCCGGGCTGGAAAGGGCAACCTCGGGCCAGGTGATGGTCGCCGGCCACGACCTGTCGGCGCTGGGCGAGGACAAGCTGGCGCTGTTCCGCCGCGACCAGCTGGGCATCGTGTTCCAGGGCTTCCACCTGGTGCCGACCATGACGGCGCTGGAGAACGTGGCGGTGCCGATGGAATTCGCCGGCCGCAAGGACGCCTTCGAACGCGCCGCCGAGCAGCTGGAGGCGGTGGGCCTCGGCCACCGGCTCGACCACTACCCCGGCCAGCTGTCGGGCGGCGAGCAGCAGCGCGTGGCGCTGGCCCGCGCCTTCGCCGTGCGGCCGCGGGTGCTGCTGGCCGACGAGCCGACCGGCAACCTGGACCAGGACACCGGCGCCCACATCATGGACCTGCTGTTCGACATGGCGAAGCGCCACGGCGCCACCCTGCTGCTGATCACCCACGATCCCCGCCTCGCCGGCCGCTGCGACCGCGTGGTGTCGCTGCGGGACGGCCGCATCGCCGAGGCCCGCGCCGCATGACCACCGACAGCCTCACCGCCGCGAAGGGCCTGCCCGGCAACGCCTACAAGACCGACCACGCCCGCCGCTACGACGATACCATCCGCCGCGTCATCCCCGGCTACGACGCCCTGCACTCCATGACCGGCGTGCTGCTGCGCGATGCCATCCCCGACGACGGCCGCATCCTGGTGGTCGGTGCCGGCACCGGCGCCGAACTGCTGGCCTTGGGCGAGATGGGGCCGCAGTGGCGCTTCACCGCCTGCGACCCGGCGCCGGACATGCTGGCGGTGGCGCGCGAGCGGCTGGCCGGCCATCCGGTGGAGGCCCGCGCCGCCCTGCACGCCTGCATCACCGACGACCTGCCGGCCGGGGAGACCGCCTTCGACGCCGCCACCTGCCTGCTGGTCATGCACTTCCTGCCCGACGACGGCAGCAAGCTCGCCCTGCTGAAGAGCATCGCCGCCCGCCTGAAGCCGGGGGCGCCGCTCATCCTCGCCGACATGCACGAAGACCCGGCCAGCGAGCGCTGGCAGCGCATCCTGCGGGCCTGGGCCGGCTGGCAGAAGACCAACGGCATCGACCCGGTGATGGTTGAGCGCGGCCTGGAGCACGTGCGCCGCAGCGTCCACTTCGTGCCGCGCGCCCGGATGGAGGCGCTGTTCGACGAAGCCGGGTTCGAGCCGTCCATGGACTTCTGGCACGCCTTTCAGTTCGGCGCCTTCCTCACCCGCCGCAAGGCGGAGGCGGCGGCATGAGCGAGGCCACCGCCGGCCGCTCCGCTTCGACCGTCCGCGCCCCGCGCCGCTTCACCGCCCTGCCGGTGGCGTGGCGCTTCGCCCTGCGCGAGCTGCGCGGCGGGCTCAAGGGCTTCCGCATCTTCCTCGCCTGTCTGGCGCTGGGCGTCGCCGCCATCGCCGCCGCCGGCTCCATGAACCGGGCGGTGCAGACGGGGCTGGAGCAGGACGCCCGCATCCTGCTGGGCGGTGACCTGGAAATCGACATCAACTACCGCCCGCCGACGGCCGAACAGCTGGCGGTGATGGAAAGCTTCGGCCGCGTCTCCCGCAGCATCGAGATGCGCGCCATGGGCCGCACCGCCGACGACGGCACGCTGGTGCAGCTGAAGGCGGTGGACGACGCCTATCCGCTTTACGGCGCCCTTGAGCTGGCGCCCGACCGGCCGCTGATGGACACGGTGGCGGAGCGCGACGGCCGCCACGGCGTCGCCGTCGACCCGGCGCTGCTGGTGCGGCTCGATCTGGCGGTGGGCGACGTGCTGCGCCTCGGCGGCATCGACTATGAGATCCGCGCCACCATCGCCCGCGAGCCCGACCGCGCCAACACCCTGTTCGCCTTCGGCCCGCGGGTGATGCTGTCGATCCCGGGGCTGGAGGCCTCCGGCCTCATCCAGCCCGGCGCCCTGGTGGAGTACGAAACCCGCATCGCCACCGACCGCGCCGCCGCCCTGCGCCAGACCCTGGAGCAGCGCTTCCCCGACGCCGGCTGGCAGATCCGCGGGCTCGACCGGGCGGCGCCGGGGCTGGAGCGGTTCCTCGGCAACATCACCCTGTTCCTCACCCTGGTCGGGCTGACCGCCCTGCTGGTGGGCGGCATCGGCGTCGCCAATGCGGTGAAGGCCTTCCTCGACACCCGCATCAACACCATCGCCACCCTGAAGTGCCTGGGGGCGAGCGCCGAGCGCATCTTCCACATCTACCTCATCCAGATCAGCCTGATCGCCGCCCTCGGCATCGTCCTCGGGCTGGCGCTGGGCGGCGCGGTGCCGTTCCTGGCCGCCGGCTTCCTGCGCGACCTGCTGCCGGTGGAGGCGCGCACTGCCCTGTATGCCGGGCCGCTGCTGCAGGCGGCCGGCTTCGGCATCCTCACCGCCCTGGTGTTCGCCCTGTGGCCGCTCAGCCGCGCCCGCCGGGTGCTGGCCGCCGCCCTGTTCCGCACCGTCGTGGCGGTGCCGCGCGGCCGCCCCCACGGCGCCGACCTGGCGGCGCTGCTGGTGCTGGCGGCGGCCTTGGCGGCGCTGACGGTGGTGACGGCGGAAAACCGCGGGCTGGCGGCGTGGTTCGTGGTCGGCTCGGTGGTGACGCTCGGCCTGTTCCGGCTGGCGGCGAGCGGCGTACAGGCGCTGGCCCGGCAGCGGGCGCCGGGCTCGCGCGGCCGCCCCGGCCTGCGGCTGGCGCTCGCCAACCTGCACCGGCCGGGGGCGCCCACCGCCTCGGTCGTGCTGTCCCTCGGCCTCGGGCTGACGGTGCTGGTGGCGGTGGCGCAGATCGAGAGCAACCTGACCCGGCAGATCAACGAAAGCCTGCCGCAGGAAGCGCCGTCGTTCTTCTTCATCGACATCCAGCCCGACCAGATGGAGCCCTTCCGCCGGGTGGTGGAGGGGGTGGAGGGCGCCCGCATCCTGCAAAGCGCCGACATGATCCGCGGCAGCATCGTGCGCCTGAGGGGCGAGCCGGTGAACGAGGCCAGCGTCGACCCCGAAGTGCGCTGGGCGGTGCGCGGCGACCGCGGCCTCAGCAGCGCCGACCGGCCGCCTGCCAACGCCCGCATCGTCGCCGGCCAGTGGTGGCCGGAGGGGTACGACGGCCCGCCGCAGCTCAGCCTCGCCCGCACCATCGCGCAGGGGCTGGGCGTCGGCATCGGCGACACGGTGACGCTGAACGTGCTCGGCCGCGAGATCACCGGCACCATCGCCAACCTGCGCGACGTCGACTGGGGCACGCTGGAGATGAACTTCAGCTTCATCCTGTCGGAGAACACCCTGCGCGGGGCGCCGCGGTCGTTCATCGCCACCGTCGAGGCCCGCGGCGAGGTTGCCGACCGGCTGGAGCGGGCGGTGGCGGCGCAGCTGCCCAACGTGTCCGGCATCCGCGTCGATCAGGCGCTGGAGGCGGTGAACACGGTGATGGGCGCCGCCGGCAACGCGGTGCGGGCGGTGGCGGCGGTGACCCTGCTGGCCGGCGCCCTGGTGCTGGCCGGCGCCATCGCCGCCGGCCACCGCCGCCGCGTCTACGACGCCGTGGTGCTGAAGGTGCTGGGGGCGACCCGCCGCGACGTGCTGCGCGCCTTCCTGATCGAATACGGCATCCTCGGCGCCGCCACCGGCGTCATCGCCGTCGCCGTCGGATCGGTGGTGGGCTGGGCGGTGCTGACCTTCGTCATGCGCGGCGCCACCTGGGCCTGGGCGCCCGGCATGGCGGCCGGCACGGTGGTGCTGTGCATCGCCATCACCCTGGCGGCCGGCTTTGCCGGCACCTGGCGGGCGCTCAGCGTCAAGGCCGCGCCCCTGCTGCGCAACGAATAGCGGCGGCGGAGGCCAGAGCGCAGACAGCAAAAGGGCCGGCCCCGGATGCGGGGGCCGGCCCTTCCTGCGTCAGGCAGCGGGCGGGACAGGCGGCCTCAGCGGCCCTGGCCTTCCTGCGCCACCAGGGCGGCGCGGTCGCGGGCCATGCGCTGGTCCAAGTCGTTCAGCGCCGCCTGATACTGCTGCTCCACCGCCGACAGGTTGTCGAGGTACTGCTGGCGGGCGACGCCCGGCGACACCCCCTGCTTCAGGGCGGCGGCATAGCGGGAGAAGGCGGCATCGCCGGCATCGCGGTATTCCGCCTCCAGCCGGATCTGTTCCTGGGCGCGGGCCGCTTCCAGCTGGTTGAGCGACTGGATGTTGCGGGCCTGCAACGATTCCAGCGTCGCGGCATCGGGCGGCTGCTGGGCCAGGGCATAGGACACCGGAGCCAGGACGCAGCCGGTCAGCACAAGGGCGACGGTCAGGTCGGCAAGGTGACGGCGCAGGGTCATACTGGTCTTCCTCCCTCGGCGGATGGATCGGGGCGCGGGTGCGCTATGGCGTTACACTGGCTGGCAATTTTGCCGGAAAAAAGGCGCCGCGTCCCGAAAATGGAGGCGGCGCCGTGACCATTTGGTGGCGGGACCACCCCGCCGTCAGTCGGTAAGGTCGTCCCACAGTTCCTTCATGCGCTTGAAGAACCCGCTGCTTTCGGGGCTGGTGTCCTTCTCGCCGCCGGCGGCGGCGAACTCGCGCAGAAGCTCCTGCTGGCGCTTGGTCAGGTTGACCGGGGTCTCCACCGCCACCTGGATGAACATGTCGCCGCGCAGCGGGCTGCGCAGCACGCTCATGCCCTTGCCCTTCAGGCGGAACTGCTGCCCGGTCTGGGTGCCGGCGGGGATGGTGACCTTGGCGCGGGTGCCGTCGATGCTCGGCACCTCGATGGCATCGCCCAGCGCCGCCTGGGTCATGGCGATGGGCACCTTGCACAGGATGTTGGCGCCGTCGCGCTGGAACAGCCGGTGCGGCTTGATGGACAGGAAGATGTACAGGTCGCCCGGCGGCGCCCCGCGCATGCCGGCCTCGCCCTCGCCGGCCAGGCGGATGCGGGTGCCGTCCTCGACGCCGGCGGGGATGGTGACCTCCAGCGTCTTTTCCTTGTGCTTGCGGCCGGTGCCGCCGCAGTCGCCGCAGGGGTCCTTGATCGTCCGCCCCTCGCCGCCGCAGGTGGGGCAGGTGCGTTCGATGGTGAAGAAGCCCTGCTGCGCCCGGATGCGCCCGGCGCCGTGGCAGGTGCCGCAGGTGGAGGCGCCGGACCCGGCCTTGGCGCCGGTGCCCGAGCAGGTCTCGCAGCCGACCGAGGTCGGCACGGTGACCGTCGCCTTCTTGCCCTTGAAGGCGTCCTCCAGGGTGATTTCCATGTCGTAGCGCAGGTCGTGCCCGCGCTGGGCGCCGCCGCCGCCACGTCCGCGCCCGCCCATGGCGGCCCCGAACACCTCGTCGAAGATGTCGGCGAAGCCGCCGCCGAAGGCGGAGGAGAAGTCGAAGCCGCCGGCCCCCGCCCCGCCACCGCCGCCCTCGAAGGCGGCATGGCCGAAGCGGTCGTAGGCGGCGCGCTTCTGATCGTCCTTCAGGACGTCATAGGCTTCGTTCAGTTCCTTGAACCTGGCCTCGGCCGAGGCATCGCCCGGATTGCGGTCCGGGTGATACTGCATGGCCAGCTTGCGATAGGCCTTCTTCAGGTCGTCGGCGCTGGCACCCTTGGAGACGCCGAGAACCTCGTAGTAATCCCGCTTGCTCATCGCCGCTGTTCTGTTTTCTGGAATTTCCGAGGCAAAAGGTCGGACGGGCGGCCCGTGGTCCGGTGCCGCCCGCCGATCAGCGAAGGATTACTTGTGGTCCTTCTTTTCGTCGACCTCTTCGAAGTCGGCGTCGACCACCGTCTCGTCCGTCGACCCGGCGGCACCGGCACCGGCCGCGCCGGCACCCGCGGCACCGGCCGCCCCGGCACCGCCGGCGGCGCCGTCCTGCTGGGCCTTGTAGACCGCCTCGCCGAGCTTCATGGACGACTGCATCAGGGCGTTGGTCAGCTCCTTGATCTTCTCGGCATCGCCGGAGTCGAGGACATCCTTCAGCGCCTGCACGTCACGCTCGACCGCCTGCTTGTCGGCGGCGGGGATCTTGTCGCCGTATTCCTGCAGGTTCTTCTCGGTCTGGTGGATCAGGCTGTCGGCCTGGTTGCGGGCTTCGACCGCGGCGCGACGCTTCTTGTCGGCCTCGGCGTTGGATTCCGCTTCCTTCACCATGCGGTCGATGTCGGCATCGGACAGACCGCCGGAGGCCTGGATGCGGATGACCTGTTCCTTGCCGGTCGCCTTGTCCTTGGCCGAGACGTTGACGATGCCGTTGGCGTCGATGTCGAAGGTGACCTCGATCTGCGGCACGCCGCGCGGCGCCGGCGGAATGCCGACCAGGTCGAACTGACCCAGCAGCTTGTTGTCGGCGGCCATCTCGCGCTCGCCCTGGAAGACGCGGATGGTCACCGCCGTCTGGCCGTCCTCGGCGGTGGAGAAGGTCTGCGACTTGCGGGTCGGGATGGTGGTGTTGCGGTCGATCAGGCGGGTGAACACGCCGCCCAGGGTCTCGATGCCGAGGCTCAGCGGGGTGACGTCGAGCAGCAGCACGTCCTTGACGTCGCCCTTCAGCACGCCGCCCTGAATGGCCGCACCCATGGCGACCACTTCATCGGGGTTGACGCCCTTGTGGGGCTCGCGGCCGAAGAATTCCTTCACCGTCTCCTGCACCTTCGGCATGCGGGTCATGCCGCCGACCAGGATCACCTCGTTGATCTCGCTCGCCTTCAGGCCGGCGTCGGACAGCGCCTTGCGGCACGGCTCGATGGTGCGGCGGACCAGATCCTCGACCAGGGCTTCCAGCTTGGCGCGGGTCAGCTTGATGTTGAGGTGCTTCGGGCCGGACTGGTCGGCGGTGATGAACGGCAGGTTCACTTCCGTCTGCATGGAGCTGGACAGCTCGATCTTCGCCTTTTCCGCAGCTTCCTTCAGGCGCTGCAGGGCGAGGCGATCCGAGCGCAGGTCGATGCCCTGCTCCTTCTTGAACTCGTCGGCCAGGTAGTCGATGACCTTCTGGTCGAAGTCTTCACCGCCGAGGAAGGTGTCGCCGTTGGTGGACTTCACCTCGAACACGCCGTCGCCGATTTCCAGGATCGACACGTCGAAGGTGCCGCCGCCCAGGTCGTAGACGGCGATGATGCCGGTCGCCTTCTTGTCCATGCCGTAGGCAAGGGCGGCGGCGGTCGGCTCGTTGATGATGCGCAGCACTTCAAGGCCGGCGATGCGGCCGGCGTCCTTGGTGGCCTGGCGCTGGCTGTCGTTGAAGTAGGCCGGGACGGTGATGACCGCCTGGGTCACCTTCTCGCCCAGGAAGCTCTCGGCCGTTTCCTTCATCTTCTGCAGGATGACGGCGGAAATCTGGCTCGGCGAATACTTCTTGCCGCGCGACTCGACCCAGGCGTCGCCGTTGTCGCCCTCGACGATCTGGTAGGGGACGAGGCCCTTGTCCTTCTGCGCGGTCGGGTCGCTGTAGCGGCGGCCGATCAGGCGCTTGATGGCGAACAGGGTGTTTTCCGGGTTGGTCACGGCCTGACGCTTGGCCGGCTGCCCGACCAGCTGCTCGCCGGATTCGGTGAAGGCGACCATGGACGGGGTGGTGCGCGCGCCTTCGCTGTTTTCGATGACGCGGACGTCCTTGCCCTCCATCACGGCCACGCACGAGTTCGTGGTGCCGAGGTCGATACCAATCACCTTGCTCATGATGTCACCTCTCGTTGCGGCAGGTCTGGCGCGGCCCTCTTCCGGGAAGGCACCGTCGGAGACCCCCATGGGTTTCACGCGAACAGGAACAGTCCGCACCGAAGGATGCCGATGCGGAACGGCCACGTATATAGGCAAAGGCCCTTCCGGCCGCAACAGTCCCGACCACGGGGGGCGCCATCCTACCGCGGTCGCAGGGTGGCTGGACGGAAGCGATAGCGGCCCCGGCGCCCCTGTGCGGCTCCGCCGGCAGGTGATAGCCTGCCGCCGTTTATCTGCTTCTCTGGGGGACCATCATGAAGCGTAGCCTTGCCGGCCTGCTGGCCGGAGCCACCCTGCTGGCCGCCGCTCCGGCCGTCGCGCAGGACCTGGTGTTCGACCTGCACAACCGGTCCAGCGTCGTGCTGCTGGAACTGTACGTGAGCCCGGCGCACCAGAACACCTGGGGCGCGGACATCCTGGGCGTGGACGTGCTGCGTCCGGGCGAGTCGGCCGCCGTCACCATCGCCGACGGCGAGACCACCTGCGTCTACGACATGGGCTTCAAGGGCGAGAACGGCGAGGAACTGGTCGAGGAAGGCATCGACCTCTGCTCGCTGGGCTCCTACACCCTGCAGTAAGCGCGGTTGGTGGTTCATTTCCCCTGTCGCGTGGCGGTATAAGCTGAGGCAGCCATACTGTCCGCGACGGGGGAGACCGCTCATGATCCGCTATACCCTGCAATGCAGCCAGGGCCATGCCTTCGACCAGTGGTTCGACAACATGGCCGACTACGACGCCCGCCACGCCGACGGCAGCCTCAGCTGCCCGGACTGCGGCGACACCGCCATCAGCAAGGCGCTGATGGCGCCCGCCCTGGGCGCCGCCGCCCGCACCCCGGCCATGCCCGCCCTGCCGCCCTGCGCCGGCGGCGGCTGCGGCGGCGGGGTCTGCCCGGCCATGGCGGACTGATCCGGTGGGCGGCCTGCCCAAGGCGCGCGTCATCCTGCGGCTGGATGCCATCCTGTCGGCGCTGACCGGCCTCGCCCTGCTGGGGCTGGCGCCCTTTCTGGCCGGACCGCAGACCCTGGTGCTGTGGCCGCAGGCGGCCGGCATCCTGCTGCTGGCCCTGGCAGCGGCGCTCGCCACCCCGGCGGCGGCGGGGCCGGCGGCGGCGCGCGTGGTGTGCGGCGCCGGCGCCATCGCCAACCTGGGCACCGCCGCCGTGGTGGTGGGCGCCCTCGGCGGGGCCTCGGCGGCCTCCCTCGGCGGGGCGGCGGCGGCCGGGGCGGCGCTGCTGGCGGTGGTGCGCCTCGCGCTCGGGGTGCTGGAAGCCCTTTACTGGGGGCGCCTGAAGGGAGCGGCGGCACCGCCGGCCTGACCATGCTCGACCACATCTCCGTCACCGTCTCCGACATGGCGCGCGCCACGGCATTCTGGGATGCGGTCATGGCCGCCCTCGGACAGCCTTGCGTCGGCCGCAGCGACGACTGGGCCGGCTATGGCCTGCGCGCCGATGCCGACCACCCGCAGCGCTGCTACATGTCCTTGTTCCTGGCCGCCGGCGGGGTGACCGCCGACCGCCGCCACTGGTGCTTCAAGGCGCCGTCGCGGGCGGCGGTGGACGCCTCCCACCCCGCCGGCGTGGCCCATGGCGGGCGCTGCGACGGGCCGCCGGGGCTGCGGCCGCACTACCACCCCGGCTATTACGCCGCCTTCCTGTGCGACCCCGACGGCAACCGCATCGAAGCGGTGTGGCACGGCGGCTGAGGCCCCGCCGCCTGCCCATTGCCGCCGCGCGCCGCCGCCGCTACAACGGGAGCCATGAGCCAGCCCGATCCCGCCGCCGCCGCCGTCTCCCTGATCCTGCCCGACGAAGCCGCCACCGCACGGCTGGCGCAGGCGCTGGCCGCCGTGGCGCGGGCCGGCGACGTCATCGCCCTGCGCGGCGACCTGGGCGCCGGCAAGACCGCCTTCGCCCGCGCCTTCGTCCGCGCCCGCCTGGGCGATCCGGCGGCCGAGGTGCCGTCGCCCACCTTCACCCTGGTGCAGACCTACGACGACGACGCCTGCGACGCCGGCATGTGGCACTTCGACCTCTACCGCCTGGAAAGGCCGGAGGACGCCCTGGAACTGGACCTGGAAGACGCCTTCGCCGACGGCCTGTGCCTGATCGAGTGGCCGGACCGGCTGGGCGGCTACCTGCCGCGCCGGCGGCTTGACCTCACCCTCACCATCCGGCCGGAGGGCGCGGCGCGCGATGCCGTGCTGACCGGGCCGGCGCACCTTGTGGAGGCCGCGCGCCATGCTTGAGACCCTGACCGAGGCGCGGGCGCCGCAGGTGGCGGAGTTCCTGCACCGCAGCGGCCGGCACGACGCGGCGGTGACGCTGCTGGCGGGCGATGCCTCGTTCCGCAAGTACTTCCGCATCGCCACGCCGTCGCACGGCATCGAAGTGCTGATGGACGCGCCGCCGCCGCAGGAAGACATCCGCCCCTTCGTCCGCATCGCCCGCCACCTCTGCGGCCTCGGCCTGTCGGCGCCGCGCATCCTGGCCGAGGACGAAGCCGCCGGCCTGCTGCTGCTGGAAGACCTGGGCGACGACACCTACACCCGCCTGCTCGCCAAGGGGCAGCCGGGGGAGGCCGACCTCTATGCCCTGGCGGTGGACGTGCTGATCGCCCTGCACCGGGCGGCGGCGCCGGCCGCCGGCGTGCCGCCCTACGACCTGCAGCGGCTGCTGACCGAGGCCAGCCTGCTCACCGACTGGTACGTGCCGGCCACCCAGGGCGACGACGCCCTGACTCACGCCGACCGCGCCGGCTGGCTGGCGGCGTGGCGTGATGCGCTGGCGGCGGTGGACGGCGCGGTGCCCGATGCCCTGGTGCTGCGCGACTTCCATGTCGACAACCTGATGCTGCTGCAGGACCGCGACGGCATCGCCGCCTGCGGCCTGCTGGATTTCCAGGACGCGGTGATCGGGCCGGTGACCTACGACCTCATGAGCCTGCTGGAAGACGCCCGCCGCGACATCGACCCCGCCCTGGTCGCCGCCATGACCGACCGCTACCTCGCCGCCTTCCCGGCCCTCGACCGCGCCGGCTTCGCGGCCAGCATGGCGGTGCTGGGGGCGCAGCGGCACGCCAAGGTGATCGGCATCTTCACCCGCCTGTGCCGGCGCGACGGCAAGCCGCAGTACCTGCGCCACATCCCGCGCGTCTGGCGGCTGTTCGAGCGCAGCCTGAGCCATCCGGCGCTGGCGCCGGTGAAGGCCTGGGTCGACACCCACATCCCGCCGGCCCGCCGCACGGTGCCGCAATGACCGCCGGCCCCGGCTCCCGCCCCGGCTCCCCCGTCGCCGCCGCCATGGTGCTGGCGGCCGGGCTCGGCACCCGCATGCGGCCGATCACCGACCACACGCCCAAGTGCCTGGTGCGGGTGGCGGGGCGGACGCTGCTCGACCGGGCGCTCGACCGGGTGGCGGAGGCCGGCGTCGGCCATGCGGTCGTCAACCTGCACCACCACGCCGATCAGGTGCGCGCCCACCTCGCCGCCCGCACCGCGCCGCCGCCGCTGCGGCTGTCGGACGAGAGCGGGCTCTTGCTGGAAACCGGCGGCGGGCTGAAGAAGGCGCTGCCGCTGCTGGGCGACGGCCCGTTCCTGGCCTGCAACAGCGACGTCATCTGCCTGAACGGCCCCGACGCGCCGGCCTTCCGCCGGCTGGCCGATGCCTGGGACGATGCCGCCATGGACGCCCTGCTGCTGCTGGTGCCGACGCCGCAGGCGCACGGCTACGACGGCCCCGGCGACTTCGCTCTCGACCCCGACGGCCGGCTGCGGCGGCGGGGAGAGGCGGCGGCGGCGCCCTTCGTCTATTCCGGCGCCATGGTCTGCCACCCGCGCCTGTTCGCCGGCGCCCCGGACGGCGCCTTTTCCATGAACCTGCTGTTCGACCGCGCGCTGGCCGCCGGCCGCCTGCACGGGCTGGTGCATGATGGTGCGTGGTATCACGTCGGCACGCCCGCGAGCATCGCCGCCACCGAGCGACTGATGGGGGCAGACAGCCCCGCCCCCGCCCGCTAGACTGCCTGCCGCGGCACGCCTGAGGCGGGAGGGGAAGGGGTTGCGCATCGCCGTTCTGTCCGACATTCACGGCAACCTGCACGCCCTTGATGCCGTGCTGGCCGACCTGCGGCTGCAGGCGCCGGACCTGGTGGTCGACCTGGGCGACAGCCTCTCCGGCCCCCTGCGCCCGGCGGAGACGGCCGACCGGCTGGCGGGGCTCGACCCGGTGGCCATCCGCGGCAATCACGAACGCCAGATGCTCACCCTCGGCATTGACGAGATGAATGCCTCCGACTCCCGCACCTGGCCGCGTCTGGCCTCCCGCCACCGCGAGCGGCTGCGCGCCCTGCCGGCGACGCGGTCGGTGGCGGACGGCGCCGTGCTGCTGTGCCACGGCAGCCCCGACGACGACCTTTGTTATCTGATGGAGGAGATCACCGCCGACGGCACGGTGGTGCCGGCGGCGCCCGCCACCGTGGCGGCGCGGCTGGGTGCGGCGGCCGATCATGCCGTGGTGCTGTGCGGCCATACCCACCTGCCGCGCCAGCTGCGGCTGCCCGACGGCGGGCTGGTGGTGAACCCCGGCAGCGTCGGCCTGCCCGCCTACCGCGACGACCGGCCGCGTCCGCATGTGGTGGAGACCGGCAGCCCGCACGCCCGCTATGCCCTGGTGGAGCAGGACGGCGCCGGCGGCTGGCGGGCTCGCTTCCGCACCATCGCCTACGACTGGCAGCGTTCCGCCGGCGAGGCCCGCGCCGCCGGCCGCCCCGACTGGGCGCACGCCCTCGCCACCGGCCGCGCCCCCGCCGCCTGAGCCTCCTGCCGAGAGCCGTCATGACCGCCGCCGTCGCTGCTGCCGCCACCGTCCGCACCATTGCCCCGCACCGTCCGTTCCTCGACGTGCTGGCGGCCGGCATCCTGGCCGATACCGGCGGCGACCCGCTGGCGCTGGCGGAAGGCACCGTGCTGCTGCCCACCCGCCGCGCCTGCCGGGCCTTGCGCGAGGCGTTCCTGCGGCGGTCCGGCGGGCGGCCGATGCTGCTGCCGCGCCTGCTGACCTTCGGCAATCTGGACGAGGACGAGACCCTGTTCGCCGCTTTCCAGCGCGACGGCTCCGCCCCCGACCTCGACCTGCCGCCGCCCATCGAGCCCATGCAGCGGCTGCTGGCGCTGACCCGGCTGGTGATGGCCATGCCGCTGCCCGGCACCGACGAGAAGACGCCGCCGGAACAGGCCGCCCGGCTGGCGGTGGAACTGGGCCGGCTGCTCGACCAGGTGCAGACCGAGCGGCTGTCGTTCGACGGCCTCGCCACCCTGGTGCCGGAGGAATACGCCGAGCACTGGCAGATCACCCTGCAGTTCCTCACCGTGCTGACCCGCTTCTGGCCGGAGTATCTGGCCGATGCCGGGCGCCTCGACCGGGTGGAGTGGCGCAACCGCCTGCAGCAGATGCAGGGGGAGGCGTGGACGCAGGCGCCGCCCAAGGGCTGGGTCATCGCCGTCGAGACCGCCCGGCCGACGCCCGCCGCCGGTGACCTGCTGGCCTGCATCGCCCGCCTGCCGCGCGGGGCGGTGGTGCTGCCGGGGCTCGACCTCGGCTTGGACGATGCGACGTGGGAGGCGCTGGAACAGAGCCACCCGCAGCACGGCCTCAAGCTGCTGCTGGCGCGCTTCGGCATCGACCGCATGACGGTTACTGAATACCACCCGGAGGTGATGCCCGCCGCCCCGGTGCCGCCCGACCGCCTGCGGCTGGTGTCGGAGGCCATGCGCCCGGCCGCCACCACCGATGCCTGGCGCGACATGGCGCCGCTGGCGCCGCAGGCGGTGGCGGGCGTCACCCGGCTGGATTGCCCGACCCCGCGCGAGGAAGCGACGGCCATCGCCCTGATGATGCGCGAGGCGCTGGCGAGCCCCGACAAGACCGTCATGCTGGTCACCCCCGACCGCGACATTGGCCGCCGCGTGGCGGCGGAGCTGAAGCGGTGGGAGGTGGAGATGGACGACTCCGCCGGCCGCCCCCTGCGCGGCACGCCGCCCGGCGTCTACCTGCGGCTGCTGGCCGATGCGGTGGCTTCCGACCTCGCGCCGCTGCCGCTGCTGGCGCTGCTCAAGCATCCGCTCAGCGGCGGCGGCGAGAGCCTGCGGTGGTTCCGCGACAAGGTGCGGCGGCTGGAACGGCTGGTGCTGCGCGGCCCGCGCCCGGCGCCGGGCATCGCCGGCCTGAAGGCGGTGCTGGTGCAATACGACGGCACGCCGCACGAGGAAACGGCGCAGCGGCTGTCGCGCTGGCTCGACCGGCTGGCCGCCACCCTGCGCCCGTTCACCGACCTGATGGCGGCCGAGGCGGTGGCGGTGCGCGACATCGCCGATGCCCATATGCGGGTGGCCGAAGCCCTGGCCGCCACCGACGAGGAAAGCGGGCCGCAGCGCCTGTGGGCCGGCGCGGCCGGCGCGGCGGCGGCGGAATTGGCGGTGGACCTCGCCAACCACGGCGCCATCCTGCCACCGGTGCGGCCGTCGTCGTGGCCGGCGCTGTTCGAATCGCTGGCGACCGGCGTGCAGGTGCGCCCCGACTACAGCCTGCACCCGCGCCTTGCCATCCTCGGTCTGATCGAAGCCCGCTTCATGCAGGCCGATCTGGTGATCCTCGCCGGCCTGAACGAGGGCACCTGGCCGGAAGACCCCGGCCATGACCCGTGGATGAGCCGCCCCATGCGCGACCGCTTCGGCCTGCCGCGCCCGGAATGGCGCACCGGCCTGTCGGCGCACGACTTCGCCCAGGCCTTCTGCGCGCCGGAAGTGGTCATCACCCGGGCGGAGCGGGTGGAGGGGGCGCCGACGGTGCCGTCGCGCTGGCTGCTGCGGCTGGAGACGGTGATGCGGGCCGGCGGCCTCGACCCCGCCGAATGGCAGGCGCGCGGCCTGCACTGGCTTGACTGGGCCCAGGGCATCGACCGCCCGGCGCGCATCGAGCCGGCACCGCGCCCGGCGCCGCGCCCGCCGGTGGCGGCGCGGCCGCGGCGGCTGTCGGTCACCAAGATCGAGAAGTGGATGCGCGACCCCTACGCCATCTATGCCGAGCACGTCCTGGGCCTGCGCGCCCTCGACCCGCTGGATGCCGACCCCGGCGCCGCCGATTACGGCTCGCTGGTCCACAAGGCGCTGGAAACCTTCATCCTGCGCCACCCCGACGCGCTGCCGGCCGATCCGCTGGAGGCCCTGCTCGCCATCGGCCGCGAGGTGTTTGAGGCGCACATGGCGCAGCCCGGCGTCTGGGCCTTCTGGTGGCCGCGGTTCGAGAGCGTGGCGCGCTGGTTCGTGGCGCAGGAAGCGGCGCGGCGGCCCCACCTCCACACCCCCTTCGTGGAGTGCAAGGGCAGCTTCACCTTCGACGCCCCCGGCGGCCCCTTCACCCTGACCGCCACCGCCGACCGCATCGACCTGCTGCACGACGGCAGTCTGGCGATCCTCGACTACAAGACCGGCATGCCGCCGTCGCCCAAGGAAGTGGCGGCGGGCTATGCCCCGCAGCTGCCGCTGGAAGCGGTGATCGCCGAGCGCGGCGGCTTCGAGGGCGTGCCGGCGCGGCCGGTGTCGGCGCTCACCTACTGGCGGCTGAAGGGCGGCGATGCCGGCGGCGAGGACCGCCCCGCCCACAAGGACAAGACCCCCCACGATCTGGCGGCGGAGGCGCTGGCCGGGCTGCAGGCGCTGGTGCGGGTGTTCGACGATGCCGACACCCCTTACGAGGCGCGGCCGCACCCCGACTTCGCGCCCGCCTACAGCGACTATCTGCATCTCGCCCGCGTCAAGGAATGGGCTTCGGGCGGCGGAGACGGCGAATGACCTTGTCCACCTCCACGCCCCCCTCCACGCCCGCCGCCTTCGACCCGGAAATCCCGCAGCGCCGGGCCGCCCGCGCCGATGCGTCGGTGTGGGTGGGGGCCTCGGCCGGCACCGGCAAGACCAAGGTGCTGACCGACCGCGTGCTGACCCTGCTGCTGGCCGGCACGGCGCCGGACAAGATCCTCTGCCTCACCTTCACCAAGGCGGCGGCGGCGGAGATGTCCACCCGCCTTGCCAACCGGCTGGCGCTGTGGACCACCCTGTCCGACGCCGACCTGACGGCGCAGCTGACCAAGCTGCTCGGCGCCGCTCCGGCGGCCGGGCAGGTGCGGCTGGCGCGACGGCTGTTCGCCCGCGTGCTGGACGTGCCGGGCGGCATGAAGATCCAGACCATCCACAGCTTCTGTCAGGCGCTGCTGCGGCGGTTTCCGCTGGAGGCCGGCGTCGCCCCCCACTTCGAGGTGATGGACGACCGCGATGCCGCCGAGGCCATGGCCGAAGCGCAGGAGTTCGTGCTGTCGCGCGCCCGCGCCGGCGTCGACTGGGAGCTGGCGGAGGCGCTGGCGGCGCTCACCCGGCTGGTCCACGAGATGAAGTTCCCCGACCTGCTGGCCGAACTGGCCACCCAGCGCGGCCGCATCCGCCGCATGCTGGAGCGCCACGGCGGCCTTTCCGGCGCGGTGGCGGCGGTGTGCGGGACGCTGGGCGTGGCGCCGGGGGAACGGCCGGTCGACGTCATCACCCGCGCCTGCGCCGACGACGCCTTCGATGCCGCCGGCCTGCGCCTGTGCATCGCCGCCCTGCAGGCGGGCAGCGCCAAGGATTGCGAGAAGGCCGACGTGATGGCGGCCTTCCTGGCCGGCGACGGCGCGGCGCGGGCGGTGGCCTGGACCGACTGGTGCGGCGTCTTCCTCACCGCCAAGGGCGAGGTGCGCAAGACCCTGGCGACCAAGGCCGCCCTCAAGGCCAACCCCATGGCCGAGGACATCCTGGCGGCGGAGGCGGAACGCCTGTGCGCCCTGGCCGCCCGCATCCGCGCCTGCGCCGTCGCCGCCGCCACGGCGGCGCTGCTGCACATCGCCAGCGCCGTGCTCGGCCGGTACGAAGGGTGGAAGCGGTCGCGCGCCCGCATGGACTACGACGACCTGATCCAGACCGCCCGCCGCCTGCTGGAAGACGAAGGCCGCGCCGCCTGGGTGCTCTACAAGCTGGACGCCGGCCTCGACCACCTGCTGATCGACGAGGCGCAGGACACCAACCCCGACCAGTGGGCGGTGGTCGGCGCCATCACCCGCGAGTTCTTCTCCGGCGTCGGCGCCCGCGAAGGGGTGACGCGGACAGTGTTCGCGGTCGGCGACCGCAAGCAGTCCATCTACAGCTTCCAGGGCGCCGACCCCGATGCCTTCGAGCACATGCGGGCGCTGTTCGCCGACCATGTGCCGGCCGCCGGCGCCACCTGGGACGAGGTGCCGCTGGAGTTCAGCTTCCGCTCCGCCCCGGCGGTGCTGGAGGCGGTGGATGCGGTGTTCACCTCCTCCGCCGCCCAGGACGGCGTCGTGCTGCCCGGCGAGGCGGTGCGCCACATCCCCTTCCGCCGCGGGCAGGGCGGCATGGTGGAGGTATGGCCGCCGGTGCTGCCCACCGATCTGGCCGAGCCGGACGCCTGGAAACCGCCCATCGAGCGCATCACCGGCGACAGCGCCCAGACCCGCCTCGCCCGGCTGGTGGCGCGGCGCATCGACGCCATGGTGCGCGGCGGCGAGCGGCTGGACAGCGCCGACCGCCCCATCCGCCCCGGCGACATCATGGTGCTGGTGCGTCGCCGCGGTCCCTTCGTCGAGGATCTGGTGCGGTCGCTGAAGGAACTGAACGTCGAGGTGGCGGGCGTCGACCGCATGGTGCTGACCGAGCAGATGGCGGTCATGGACCTGATGGCGCTCGGCCAGTTCCTGCTGCTGCCCGACGACGACCTGACGCTCGCCTGCGTGCTGAAGGGGCCGCTCGTCGGCCTGAGCGAGGAGCAGCTGTTCGATCTGGCGCACGGCCGCAAGGGCCGGCTGTGGGCGGCGCTGTCGGAGCGGGCCGGCGCCGACGATGCCTTCGGCCGCGCCTACGACGCCCTGGCCGACCTGCTGCGGCGGGCCGACTTCCTGCGTCCGCACGAGCTTTATGCCCATGTGCTGTCCGGCCCGCTGGAAGGGCGGCGCAAGCTGCTCGGCCGCCTGGGGTGGGAGGCGGAAGACCCCATCGACGAGTTCCTGTCGATGACACTCGCCTTCGAACGCACCCACGCCCCCAGCCTGCAGGGCTTCCTGCACTGGTTCGAGACCGGCGCCACCGAGATCAAGCGCGACCTGGAAAGCGGCGACCGCGACGCCGTGCGGGTGATGACCGTCCACGGCTCCAAGGGCCTGCAGGCGCCCGTGGTGTTCCTGCCCGACTGCATGCAGATGCCGGCCACCGGCCCGACCCTGCTGTGGCACGGCGACGGCGAGGACAAGCTGCTGCTGTGGCCCCCCAACTCCGAGGCGGCGGAGGAGGTCTGCCAGGGCCTCAAGGACGCCGCCAAGCTGGCGCGTGAGCGGGAATACCGCCGCCTGCTCTACGTCGCCATGACGCGGGCGGAGGACCGGCTGATCGTCTGCGGCTGGGAAACCCGCAAGGCCCGTCCCGCCGGCTGCTGGTACGATCTCATCACCGCTGCGGTGAAGCCTCTGGCGACGGAGGCGGAGGACGCCTTCCTGGCCGCCGCCGGCGAAACCGACGGCGCCGCCGTGCTGCGCCTCGTCTCGCCGCAGAAGGCGCCGCCCGACCGCGTCCGCCCGGCCCGCGCCGAGGAAGAGGCGCGCGAGCCGCTGCCCGCCTGGATGCGCGCCGCGCCGGGGGCGGAGCCGCGTCCGCCGCGTCCGCTGGCCCCCTCCGCCCCGGTGCAGGAGGAACCGCCGGTGCGCTCGCCGGTGGGGGCGGAGGCGCAGCGGGAGCGGGTGCGGTTCCAGCGCGGCCGCCTCATCCACCGCCTGCTGCAAAGCCTGCCCGACCTGCCGGAAACGGCCCGACCGGCGGCGGCGGAGCGGTTCCTCGCCCGCCCGGCCTGGGACCTGCCGCCGGAAGACCGCGCCGCCATCGCCGCCGAAACCCTGGCGGTGCTGGAAGAAGCCGATTTCGCGCCGCTGTTCGGCCCCGGCTCGCGGGCGGAGGTGCCCATCGTCGGGCTGGTCGGGCGGCATGTGGTGTCGGGTCAGGTCGACCGGCTGGTGGTCACCGACGACGCCGTGCTGGTGGTCGACTACAAGACCAACCGCCCGCCCCCCACCGCCGTCGCCGACGTGGCCGACGCCTACCTGCGGCAGATGGCCGCGTACAGGGGGGCGCTAAAGGACCTGTACCCCGGCCGGCCGGTGCGCTGTGCTCTGCTCTGGACCGACGGCCCGCGCCTCATGGAGCTGCCGCCGGACCGCCTGGACATGCTGATCGAGGAGATGGCCCGATGACCCGCCGCGACCTGCCCGCCGTGCAGATCCGCGACGCCGAGCCCTTCCACGAAGCCGACTGGCGCGCCCTGTGGGCGGACTACGTCGCCTTCTACAAGGCCGACGTACCGGAACGGGTGACCGCCTACACCTGGAACCGCATCCTCGATCCCGCTTCGCCGGTCAACTGCCTGATGGCGGTGGATACCGCCAGCGAACGGGTGATCGGCTTCGCGGTCACCGTGCTGCACGACGGCACCTGGTCGGAAAAGCCGGTGTGCTACCTGGAAGACCTGTTCGTCGCCCCGGCGGCGCGGGGCAAGGGCGTGGCGCGGCGGCTGATCGAGACGCTGGCCTGCCGTGGCCGCTCGCGCGGGTGGCATCGCCTCTACTGGCAGACCCATGCCGACAACACCGCCGCCCGCGGCCTGTACGACAAGCTGGGGCGGCTGACCAGCTTCGTCCGCTACGACCTCGATCTCTGAGCGGCCCCCGCGCGGGCGGGCGGCACCGGCGGGCGCCATGCTTGACGCCTTTGCCGCCGCTTCCTAGAGTCCATGCGACAAGGGCGGCAGGACCGACGACCTGCTGCACGCAACGAAAGGAAACCCCTTTATGAAGCAGGTCACCGACGACTCGTTCGACGCCGAGGTCCTGAAGTCCTCCACCCCCGTGCTGCTGGACTTCTGGGCCGAATGGTGCGGTCCGTGCCGTCAGATCGCCCCGGCGCTGGAAGAGATCTCGACCGAAATGGGCGAGCGCCTCGTGGTCGCCAAGATCAACATCGACGAGAATCCCATGACGCCGTCCAAGTACGGCGTGCGCGGCATTCCGACCCTGATGGTGTTCAAGGACGGCCAGGTCGCCGCCACCAAGATCGGCGCCCTGCCCAAGAGCAAGCTGGTCGAGTGGGTTGAGTCGGTGATCTGACCGCCCGCGCGGATCGCCTGCACTGACCGAGCCCGACCCCCGCCCGAGACGCTCCGGCGGGGGTCGGTCTGTCGGGAGACGCCGCCTGTCGGGAGATGCCGCCCCATGGCCCTGCGTGTCGAAAGCCTGACCGGCGATGCCGCCCGCGCCCTGTTCGACGATCTGGCGGCGCTGCGCATCGCCGTGTTCCGCGAGTACCCCTATCTCTACGCCGGCAGCCCGGAGTACGAACGGCAGTACCTGGCGCCCTATGCCGCCTCGGCCGGCGGGGTGATCATCGCCGCCTTCGACGGCGCCCGCGTGATCGGCGCCGCCACCGCCCTGCCGCTGACGGACGATACCGACAACGTCGCCGCCCCCTTCCGGGCCGCGGGCATCGACCCGGCGCGGGTGTTCTACCTGGGGGAAAGCGTGCTGCTGCCGGAGTATCGCGGCCGGGGCCTCGGCCATGCCTTCTTCGACGGGCGCGAGGCGCGGGCGCGGGAGCTTGGCTTCGCCATCACCGCCTTCTGCGCCGTCCGGCGGCCGCCCGACCATCCGCGCCGGCCGGCCGACTACCGCCCGCACGATGCCTTCTGGCGCAAGCGCGGCTACGTGCCCCGCCCGGACATGATCGCCACCTTCTCCTGGCAGGACATCGACGAGCCGGCGGAGACGGAAAAGCCCATGGTGATGTGGCTGCGCGGCTGAGCCTCCGCCCTCTGCACCGCCGCGACCGCCTCAAGCGTTATGGCGGCCGGAGTTGGGAGGAGACGACACCATGACCGCACGCCCCGCCGCCCTGCTGCTGCTTGCCGCCCTGCTGGCCGCCGCCGCCGCCCCGCCGTCCGCCGTTGCCGAGGACGAGGCGCCCGACGCCCTGCCGACGGAGGATGCCGCCATCGGCGCCCTCATCGGCCGCACCGTCCACACGGTCGACGGGCAGGAAATCGGCATCCTGTCGGACGTGCTGGCCGACGGCGAAGGCACGCCGCAGGTGGCGGTCATCGACGCCGACAGCTTCTTTGCCGTCGACGGCGGTCAGCTGGGGCTGCCGTGGCGGGAACTGCGCCAGCGCGACGGGCGGCTGGTGGCGCCGCTGGACAGCGCGACGGCCGAACGGGCCCTGGAAGGGGCGCCGGTCAGGTCGCCGACACCTCCCGATAATAGAAGATGAGGTCGAGCGGCGGCGGCGGTGCCGCGCCCTCGCACTGGCTCAGCATGTCGTGGACCTGGCCGCGGTGGTGGGTCTGGTGATTGAAGACGTGCGCCAGCACCACCTGCAACGGCTGCTCGAAGACGTCGCCGGCGAGGTTGGTGTAGCGCAGCGGCTGCATCACCCGGCGGTCGTCCCACGCCTCGGTGACGGCGATGATGTGGGCGTCGAAGTCTTCCCGCGCCGCATACAGGTGCTCCAGGTTGGCGTAGAGCACCTCGTCCAGCCGGCGGGCGCCGTAGTCGACGCCTTCGATACGGCCGAACCAGATGCGGTCGGCCACCAGCAGGTGATTGAGCGTGGCGACGATGGAGCCGAAGAAGCTCGGCCGCTGCCGCACCGCCTCGCCCGTCGGCAGGGCGAGGCAGGCGTCGTAGAGGCGGCGGTTGGCCCAGGCGTTGTAGCGGGCGAACAGGCGGTAGTGATCGGCGATCATGCGTTCTTCCCCTGCACCGGAGCGGCGGCCGGCGCCGGGCGCCCCGGCAGGCGCAGGCGGCCGCGGGTCAGCACCAGCACGTTGCCGGCCAGTACCAGGATCATGCCCGCCACCGCCGCCGCCGGCCAGTGGTATCCCTCCACCAGGGTGGAGAGGCCAAGGGCGATCACCGGGAACAGCACGGTGGCGTAGGAGGCCCGCGCCGGCCCGATGCGGCCGAGCAGCGTCAGGTAGAAGCCGAAGGCCAGCACCGATCCGAACAGGGCGAGGTAGCCGAGCGCCACGGCATACTCCAGCCGCCCGTCCCAGCCCCACGACACGCCGGGCGCCAGGGTGACATAGGCGGCGGTGACGAGGCCGCCGTAGAGCATGCCGTAGGCATTGGTCTGCAGCACCGGCAGGCCGGCCTTCTGGTTGCGCGACGAGATCATCATGCCGCAGCTGGCGGCGACGGTGCCGACCAGCGCCAGCCCGACGCCCAGCGCCGCCTCGCTGTGCAGGTCGACGCCCTGCAGCTCCGGCCAGAACACCAGCGCGATGCCGGCCAGGCCGATGGCGGCGCCCAGCGCCACCCGCCCCTCGATGCGATGGCCGAGGAAGACGGCGCCGAGCAGCAGGTTGAACACGATCACCGACGAGAAGGCGACGGCCAGCAGCCCGCTGGTCACCCACTGCGCCGCCCAGTAGAAGGGGATGTAGTTGAGGCAGAACAGGCCGAGGCCCTGCGCCGCCATGAAGGCGTGCTGGCCGCGGCTGAACCGCATGGGCAGCCGGCGCACGCCGCACCACGCCATCAGCAGCGCCGCCGCCAGCAGGAAGCGCAGCGCCACCGACACCTCGGGCGACACCACCCCGACCTGATACTTGAGCGCGATCCAGGTGGTGCCCCAGATGAGGACGACGGCGGCATAAAGGGCGTGGTTGACCATGGCGGCGGGTTCCGGCGCGGCGGGGATCAGAAGCGGTCGACGTCTCCGCGGCTCAGGCCGATGTCGGCCAGGGCGCGGTCGTCCAGCGCGTGAAGCAGGTGCCGCGTGCGGGCGGCCTCGCGGCGGGCCTCGATGCGGTCGAACAGGGCGATGATACGGCCCTCCAGCCGCTTGCCCAGGGCCATAACCGCAGGTGCGGACGAGGACACGGCGGCGGCGGTCTCGCAGCGCCCGTGGCGCAGCGTAGCGAGGGTGGTCATGACGATGTCTCCTGTACGGGGCGAAGCGGCATCAGCGTCGTCGCCCTGCCTTCATCCCTACGCCTGCCGGCTGCACTGCACAAACGAGAATTCTTGCGCTTCGAATTAGGCGGGCTTATGCGTAGCCCATGCAGAGACTGCCGCCGCTCAACGCCCTGCGGGTTTTCGAGGCCGCCGCCCGCCACCTGTCCTTCACCAAGGCGGCGGAGGAACTGCACGTCACCCAGGCGGCGGTGAGCCAGCAGGTGCGGACGCTGGAGGAGCAGCTGGGCCTGCGCCTGTTCCGCCGCCTCAACCGTGCCTTGCTGCTGACCGACGAGGGCCAGCGCTATGCCGTCGCCATCCGCGGCGCGCTGGAGCAGATCGCCGAGGCGACCGCCCGCCTGCGCCCGGCGGCGGTCGATGACGGCAGCCTGACCGTCTCGGTCATGCCGAGCTTCGCCCACAAGTGGCTGATGCCGCGCCTCGGCCGCTTCCTCGACCGCCACCCGGACATCTCCTTGCGCATCCACACCAGCTTCGACCTGGTCGGCTTCGGCAGCGAGGGCATCCATTGCGCCGTCCGCCACGGCCCCGGCCGCTACGACGGCCTGTTCACCGAGCTTCTGTTCGCCGAGCAGCTGACGCCCGTCTGCGCTCCCGCCATCGCTGCCCGCCTGCGCACCCCCGCCGACCTGCTGCGCGAGGCGCTGCTGCATGACTACGGCACCGACTGGCTGGAATGGCTGGCGGCGGCCGGCGTGACGGAGGCGCCGCCGCCGCGCGGGGTGGAGTTCCTCGACAGCGCCATGGCCATGCAGGCGGCGGTGGACGGGCGCGGCGTGGTGCTCGGCCGCACCGGGCTGATCCGCGACGACCTGGAAAGCGGCCGGCTGGTGGCGCCGTTTCCGCTGCGCACGCCCTATGATTTCGCCCACTGGTTCGTCTGCCCCGAAGGCCACGAGAACCGCCCGACCATCCGCGCCCTGCGCCTGTGGCTGCAGGAGGAAGCGGCCGCCTTCCGCGACGGCACCGAGGCGGCCCCCCTGCGCACCCTGCGCCTGCGGCCGTTCATCGACCCGGCCGGCGGCGGAAAATGAACGCCGTTTCCTCTGGCATCGGGGTGCCGGCGGGCGTATGACCTGCGTCGTTCCGTCTCCAGCGCCCGAGAGGCCGCCCATGTCGCGCATCGCCGCCGCCGCCCTGACCGCCGCCGCCATCCTTGCCGGCACCGCCGCCGCAACCGCCCCGGCCGTGGCGCAGGACTCGCTGACGCGCGGGCAGGTGCGGTCCATGCTGGTGACGGCGCTGCAGCTGGAACTGCTGGCGCGGGAGTGCGACTTCTTCATGACCTCGCCTCAGCGGGTGGCGGTGGCCAAGATCCGCGACACCGCCGCCACCGCCCTGGAGCTGCGCAGCGACGAGGTCGCCAGCCTGCGCGGCGAACTGGACGACCGCCTGCGCCAGCAGCGCGATCAGGTCTGCCTGCAGGACGAGCCGGTGTTCCGCCAGACCCTGGACGCCCTCACCACGCCGCGGTAAGGCCGGCGCCGCCGCGGTGGGCGCCACTGCGTCGTGAGGGAAGATTTTCTCTTGAAATTCAACCCTGGCGACGTACTCTGGCAGCAAAGAAAGCAAGGAGGACGACGCCCGTGGTGAGGCGATCCGCCGAAGGTCCGTGGCTGCTGTGCCAGGACTGCGGCCACCTGTTCCAGGAAAGCCTGTGGTCACGCCTGCTCGGCTGGCGACGCAAGTGCCTCAACTGCGGCAGCCTCCGGGTGATCGAGACGGTCAACTGACGGCAGCGCCGCCTTGGCCGTCGCCTACAGGGCGTCGCGCAGCCGCCGCCACGCCATCGCCAGCACCAGCGCCGGGGTGCGGAACAGGGTTCCGCCGGGGAAGGGGATGGTCGGCAGCCGGCCGATGAGGTCGAAGCGTTCCGCCTGTCCCGCCACCGTTTCCGCCATCAGCCGCCCCGCCAGCGTCGTCAGGCCGACGCCGTGGCCGGAAAACCCCTGGGCATAGAGCACGTTGGGCGCCAGCCGGCCGAAATCGGGCAGGCGGTTGACGGTGATGTCGACATAGCCGCCCCAGGCGTAATCCACCGCCACATCGCTCAGCTGCGGGAAGTAGTGGACCATGGTCCGCCGCATGGCGGCGCCGACGTTGCGCGGGTCGATGCGGGAATAGCTCACCTTGCCGCCGAACAGCATGCGGTGGTCGGCGGAGCGGCGGAAGTAGTTGAGCACGAACAGGATGTCGGCCACCGCCTCGTTGTGGGGGATGAGGCTGGCGGCGCGGTCCTCGCCCAGCGGCTCGGTGGCGATGATGTAGGTGCCGACCGGCATGATGGTGCGGCCGAGGCGGCGCTCCGTCTCCCAGATGTAGGCGTTGCCGGCCAGGATCACCCAGTCGGCCTTCACCCGGCCCTGCGGCGTGACCACCGTCGCCGGCCGGCCTTCCTCCCACCGCACCATGGGCGTCGCCTCGTGGATGACCACGCCGGCCCGTTCCGCCGCCGCCGCCAGCCCGAGGGTGTAGTTGAGCGGGTGGATGTGGCCGCCGCGCGGGTCGTAGAGGCCGCAGATGTAGCGGTCCGACGCCACCCGCCGCCGCACCGCCGCCGCATCCAGGTACTCCAGCCCGCCGTAGCCGTAGCGGCCCCATTCCTCGGCCAGCTCCTCCAGCTCGCGGCAATGGCGCGGCTTGATGCCGACGTGGATGTGGCCGGGCTGGTAGTCGCAGGCGATGGAATGGGCGGCGATGCGCTCCTTCACCGAGTCGATGGCCTCGACGCTCATGTCCCACAGGGTCTTGGCGTCGGACGGGCTGACGTGCCTTTCCACCTTGCTCATGTCGGTGGCATAGCCGGCGATCAGCTGCCCGCCGGACCGGCCGGAGGCACCCCAGCCGAGGCGCTGGCCCTCGATCAGCACCACCCGGTAGCCGCGTTCGGCCAGATGCAGGGCGGCGGCGCAGCCGGTCATGCCGCCGCCGACGACGCAGACGTCCGCCGTCACCTCCCCCGCCAGCGGCGGATGCTCGGGCACCGGCAGGGCCGAGGCGGCGTAATAGGACGGAGCATGGGGCGGCAGCATGGGAAGCCTCTGCGCGGCGGTGCGACTCGGAGTGGAAACGGGGACGACTTCGGTATGCCTGCGACCCCGCCGCTGTCAAGCCAGGTGTAAAACATCGCAGGGCTGAGGCACACGCATCCGACTGCGCCAGTAGGATGATTTTCAACGCCCAGTGCCTTGGAAAATCGCGCCTTCCCGGCCCATTCCGACGGCTTGCGACAAATTCCGGCTTTTCGGCCGGGCGCGGATGTGTTCAAAATAATCACCACAGACGCCCGCTGCCGGCGGGACAGACGTCGCAACCGGCCCGCGTGCCCCTTCTGCCAGGAGCCACCATGACCGCCATGTCGGCCTTCAACCGCACCACCGAGCAGTGGAAGCAGATCGACACTGCCCACCACATGCACCCCTTCACCGACTTCAAGTCGCTGGCTGCCGAAGGGGGCTCGCGGCTGATCGTCAAGGCCGAAGGCCCTTACCTGTGGGACAGCGAGGGCGAGAAGATCCTCGACGGCATGGCCGGGCTGTGGTGCGTCAACGTCGGCTACGGCCGCAAGGAACTGGCCGAGGCCGCCTACCAGCAGATGCTGGACCTGCCCTACTACAACACCTTCTTCAAGACCACCACCATGCCCGCCACCGAACTGGCGCGGAAGCTGGTGGAACTGGCGCCGCCGGGCATGAACCACGTGTTCTTCGCCGGCTCCGGCTCGGAAGCCAACGACACCAACGTCCGCATGGTGCGGCGCTACTGGGCGCTGGAGGGCCAGCCGGAGCGGCAGGTCATCATCGGCCGCAAGAACGGCTATCACGGCTCCACGGTCGCCGCCCTGTCGCTTGGCGGCATGTCGGCCATGCACAGCCAGTCGGGCCTGCTGCCGGGCTTCGCCCATATCGACCCGCCGCACCAGTTCCAGCTCGGTTTCGGCATGGACGAGGACGAGTTCGGCATCACCGCCGCCGGCTGGCTTGAAGACAAGATCAGGGAAATCGGCCCCGACAAGGTGGCCGCCTTCATCGCCGAGCCCATCCAGGGCGCCGGCGGGCTGATCTATCCGCCGCGCACCTACTGGGCCGAGATCCAGCGCATCTGCGACAAGTACGGCATCCTGCTGATCGCCGACGAGGTGATCTGCGGCTTCGGGCGCACCGGCACCTGGTTCGGCTCGTTCACCTTCGACATCAGGCCCGACCTGATGACCATCGCCAAGGGCCTGTCGTCGGGCTACCAGCCCATCGGCGGCGTGCTGGTCGGCGACCGGGTGGCCAATACCCTGATCGAGAAGGGCGGCGAGTTCTATCACGGCTACACCTACTCCGGTCATCCGGTGGCCTGCGCCGTGGCGCTCGCCAACCTGAAGATCCTGGAGGACGAAGGGCTGGTGGACCGCGTCGGCACCGACATCGGCCCCTACTTCCAGCGCCGCCTGCGCGAGCTGTCGGACCACCCCATCGTCGGCGAGGTGCGCGGCATCGGCCTGATCGGCGGCATCGAGCTGATCAAGGACAAGGCCCGCCACGACTTCTTCCCCAACTCCGGCCGGGTCGGCACCATCTGCCGCGACCACAGCTTCCGCAACGGGCTGATCATGCGCGCGGTCTACGATACCATGGTGCTGGCGCCGCCGCTGATCATCACCCACGACCATGTGGACGAGATGATGGGCAAGATCCGCACGGTGCTGGACCTGACGGCGCGCGACGTGGGGGTGATGTAAACTCCCCGCCGCCACACCTACATGAAGATGCAGCCCGGGCCGCACGGCCGGCGGTCCGGGCGCAAAAAACACCATAATCGGCCGGTAGAACAGGACATACGGTAAGGCTCCGCATGCCGCACAAGACGGCAGCACACAACAGGCCACACCGGGAGGACGCTTTGCGAACTGGGAGAACCACGACCTATGCTGAGCACGACCCGCCTGATGGCGGCCGGCGTCTGCCTGGCCGCGCTCACCCTCGCCGGCGCCGGCGGTGCGGGGGCTGAGGAACCCAAGGTCCTCAACGTCTACAACTGGTCGGACTACATCGGCGAAGACACGCTGAAACGGTTCACCGCCGAAACCGGCATCACCGTCCAGTACGACGTCTACGACAGCAACGAGATGCTGGAGGCCAAGCTGTTCTCCGGCTCGTCGGGCTATGACGTGGTGGTGCCGACCTCGCCGTTCATGGCCCGCCAGGTGCAGGCCGGCATCCTGATGCCGCTGGACAAGGCGAAGATCCCCAACTGGGGCAAGCAGGACCCCGACCTGCTGACGGTGCTGCAGAACGCCGACCCCGACAACGCCCACGCCGCCATCTACCTGTGGGGCACCAACGGCCTCGGCTTCAACGTCGACAAGGTGAAGGCGGCACTCGGCGACGACGTGCCGCTCGACAGCTATGACCTGCTGTTCAAGCCGGAATATGCGTCGAAGCTGGCCGGCTGCGGCATCTATGTGTTCGACAGCGCCTTCGAGGTGCTGCCCATCGCCCTCGCCTACCTCGGCCTCGACCCCAATTCGGAGAGCGCCGAGGACTACAAGAAGGCGGAGGAGCTGATGATGTCCATCCGCCCCTACATCCGCAAGTTCCACAGTTCGGAATACATCAACGCCCTGGCCAACGGCGACACCTGCCTGGCGCTCGGCTATTCCGGCGACGTGTTCATCGCCCAGGGCCGGGCGGAGGAAAGCGGCAACGGCGTCACCATCGACTATGTCATCCCCAAGGAAGGCACCGCGGTGTGGTTCGACACCCTGGTGATCCCCAAGGATGCGCCGCACCCCGGCAACGCCCATGCCTTCATCGACTTCATCCTGCGCCCGGACGTCATTGCCGGCGTCTCCAACTACGTCTGGTACGCCAACGGCGTGCCGGACAGCCTGCCGCTGGTGGACGAGGCGGTGCGCACCAACCCGGCCATCAACCCGCCCGACGCCATCATGGACAAGCTTTATGCCGTGAAGCCGGCGTCGCAGGCGCTGGACCGGCTGCGCACCCGCACCTTCGCCCGCATCAAGACGGGGGTGTGAGGCGCGCCGCCGCCGCCGGCTCCGGGGCCGTTCCCAGGCCCCGCGAAGCCGTGTCCGTGCCCTGCAATCATGTCACTTGCGGCGGGTTGGAAATGCTGCAATGACTGCCGGTTGCCAGCCGGCGACGGGGCGTGCCGCCACCCGCCGCCGCTGGCGGTCCAGCACTGTGGAACCGACCGGCCCAGAACCGGTCCAGGACCCGAACCGAGGAGGCTTTTGACGATGCGAGTGTTCACCCGATCCCTCGTCGCCGGTATGGCCGTTGCCACCGGTCTGGCCGGGGGCGCCGTGGCCCAGGAAGCGAAGGTCCTGAACGTCTACAACTGGTCGGACTACATCGCCGAGGACACGATCGCCAACTTCGAGAAGGAAACGGGGATCAAGGTCAACTACGACGTCTACGACAGCAACGAGATGCTGGAGGCCAAGCTGCTGGCCGGCAACTCGGGCTATGACGTCATCATGCCCACCTCCACCTTCCTCGCCCGCTTCGTGAAGGGCAACATCGTCCAGCCGCTGGACAAGTCGAAGATCCCGAACTTCGCCAACCTGGACCCGGGCCTGCTCGCCGGCCTCGCCAACAACGATCCGGGCAACGCCCACGCCGGCATCTACCAGTGGGGCACCAACGGCCTCGGCTACATCCCGGAAAAGGTGACGGCGGCGCTGGGCGCCGATGCGCCGGTCAATTCGTGGGATCTGCTGTTCAAGCCCGAGAACGCCGCCAAGCTGGCCTCCTGCGGCATCTACGTGCTCGACAGCCCGTCGGAAATCTTCCCGATCACCATGGCCTACCTGGGCTATGCGCCCGACACCGAGGACGCCGAGGCCTACAAGAAGGCCGAAGAGCTGTGGGCCGGCATCCGCCCCTACATCACCAAGTTCCACAGCTCGGAATACATCAACGCCCTGGCCAACGGCGATGCCTGCGTCGCCATGGGCTTCTCGGGCGACGTGTTCATCGCCGCCTCGCGCGCCGAGGAAGCGGGCAAGCCCTTCACCGTGGAATACGCCATCCCCAAGGAAGGCACACTGATGTGGTTCGACACGCTGGCCATCCCGGCCGACGCGCCGCACCCGGAAAACGCCCATGCGTTCATCAACTACATCCTCCAGCCGGAGGTGGTGGGCGCCATCACCAACTATGTGTCCTACGCCAACGCCGTGCCGGCGTCGAAGGACGTGGTTGACCCGGAAATCTGGAACAACCCGGCCATCTTCCCGACCGACGAGGTGAAGCAGAAGCTGTTCGTCGACAAGCCGGCCAGCCAGAAGCTGGACCGCCTGCGCACCCGGTCGTGGAACAAGATCAAGACCGGCAAGTAAGGCCCACGAACACGGGGCGCTCCGGCATCGGCCGGGGCGCCCCGTCCGGTTGCAGACCCGAGTTCGAGAGCACAGACACATCATGACGACTTTGGCGGCGGCAACCCGCACCCACACGAAGCCGATCATCGAGATCCAGGACGTGGTCAAGAAGTTCGGCGACTTCACCGCCGTGAACGGCGTCACCCTGACCATCCACCAGGGCGAGCTGTTCTCCCTGCTCGGCGGGTCCGGCTGCGGCAAGAGCACGCTTTTGCGCATGATCGCCGGGTTCGAGGAGCCCACCTCCGGGCGCATCCTGATCGACGGTCAGGACGTGGTGGGCCTGCCGCCCTACGAGCGGCCGGTCAACATGATGTTCCAGTCCTACGCCCTGTTCCCGCACATGACGGTGGAGCAGAACATCGCCTTCGGCCTCAAGCAGGACGGCCTGCCGAAAGCCGAGATCAAGGCGCGGGTGGAGGAAATGCTGCGCATGGTGGAGCTGTCGCGCTTCGCCAAGCGCAAGCCGCACCAGCTGTCCGGCGGTCAGCGCCAGCGCGTGGCGCTAGCCCGCTCGCTCGCCAAGCGGCCGAAGGTGCTGCTGCTGGACGAACCGCTGTCGGCGCTCGACAAGAAGCTGCGCGAGCGCACCCAGCTGGAGCTGGTGGACATCCAGGACAAGCTGGGCGTCACCTTCATCATGGTCACACACGACCAGGAAGAGGCGATGACCATGTCCACCCGCGTCGCCGTCATGGACGCCGGCGAGATCGTGCAGGTGGACCACCCGCACGCCATGTACGAATACCCCAACAGCCGCTTCGTGGCGGAGTTCTTCGGCAGCGTGAACATGTTCGAAGGCACGCTGGTGGAGGACGAGCCCGACTACGTGGTCATCGAAAGCCCCGAAATCCCGAGCCGCATCTACGTCGGCCACGGCATTTCCGGCCGGCAGGGGTCGGTGGTGTGGGTGGCCGTTCGGCCCGAGAAGGTGATGCTGTCCAAGTCGCAGCCGACCCAGCCGGACAACCTCGCCAAGGGCCGGGTGAGCGACATCGTCTATCTCGGCGGCATCTCCACCTACATGGTCACGCTGACCACCGGCAAGGTGGTGCGGGTGACGGTGCCCAACGTCACCCGCCAGGCCGAGGCCGAGATCACCTGGGAAGACGAGGTGTGGATCTACTGGCGCCCCGAAAGCGCCGTGGTGGTGCAGCAATGACCGGCGCGGTGGACGAGGCGGCGCGCCAGGGCACCGGCGACGGCGGCGTGGCCGACGCCGTGCCGCCCACCGCCGGCCACGCCCGCGCCGGCGGCCTCGGCCGCTGGGTGAGCGAGCGCCTGCGTCGCGGCGGCCGCACGCTGGTCATCGGCATCCCCTTCCTGTGGCTGATGCTGTTCTTCCTGCTGCCCTTCGCCATCGTCGCCAAGATCAGCTTCGCCGAATACCAGCTCGGCATTCCGCCCTACACGCCGCTGGTGGAGTGGGTGGACGACACCTACCTGCAGATCACGCTGGCCATCGGCAACTACCAGTTCCTGCTGGAAGACCCGCTCTACATCGAGGCCTACCTCGGCTCGCTGAAGATGGCGGCGGTGTCGACGCTGCTGACGCTGCTGATCGGCTATCCCATGGCCTACGGCATCGCCCGCGCCCAGCCGTCCACCCGCAACGTGCTGCTGCTGCTGGTGATCCTGCCGTTCTGGACGTCGTTCCTGATCCGCGTCTACGCCTGGATCGGCATCCTGAAGAGCAACGGCCTGCTCAACAACTTCCTCATGTGGCTCGGCGTCATCAACGAGCCGCTGCCGCTGCTCTACAACGAGTTCTCGGTCTACCTCGGCATCACCTACAGCTACCTGCCGTTCATGATCCTGCCGCTCTACGCCAACCTGGAGAAGCTGGACCGCACCCTGCTGGAAGCGGCGGCGGACCTTGGCTGCCGGCCGTGGAAGACCTTCCTCACCGTCACCCTGCCGCTGTCCATGCCGGGCATCGTTGCGGGGTCGCTGCTGGTGTTCATCCCGGCGGTGGGCGAGTTCGTCATCCCCGACCTGCTGGGCGGGCCGGAGACGCTGATGATCGGCCGCGTGCTGTGGTCGGAATTCTTCAACAACCGCGACTGGCCGGTGGCCTCCGCCGTCGCCATTGCCATGCTGGTGTTCCTGGTGGTGCCGATCATGATCTTCCAGCACTACCAGGCCAAGGGCGAGAAGAGGTAACGGCCATGAAGAACCGCTCCTTCTTTCTGCTCACCTGCCTCGGCTTCGGCTTCGCCTTCCTGTACGTGCCGATCCTGCTGCTCATCATCTACTCGTTCAACGAGAACCGGCTGGTGACGGTGTGGTCGGGCTTCTCCACCCAGTGGTACGGCGAGCTGCTGCGCGACAAGAACATCCTTGATGCCGCCTGGGTCAGCCTGCGGGTGGCCTTCTTCTCGGCCACCTTCGCCACCGCCCTTGGCACCATCGCCGGCATGGTGATGGCCCGCTTCGGGCGGTTCCGCGGCCGCACCATGTTCTCGGGCATGCTGTCGGCGCCGCTGGTGATGCCGGAAGTCATCACCGGCCTGTCGCTGCTGCTGATGTTCGTGGCGCTGGAAAGCCTGTTCGGCGTGCCGCAGGGGCGCGGCGTATCCACCATCACCATCGCCCACGCCACCTTCACCATGGCCTTCGTGGCGGTGATCGTGCAGTCGCGCCTGTCGCAGATGGACGAAAGCATCGAGGAAGCGGCGCTCGATCTGGGCGCCCGTCCGGCCAAGGTGTTCTTCGCCATCACCCTGCCGATCATCTCGCCGGCCATCATCGCCGGCTGGCTGCTGGCCTTCACCATGTCGCTGGACGACCTGGTGATCGCCTCCTTCACCTCCGGCCCCTCGTCGACCACGCTGCCGATGGTGGTGTTCTCGTCGGTGCGTCTGGGCGTCAGCCCGAAGATCAATGCGCTGGCGACGCTGCTGGTGCTGGTGGCGGCCGTCACCATCCTGATCGCCGCCTACTTCATGCGCCGGCAGGAAAGCATGCGCGCCCGCGAGGCCGCCGCCGCCACCGCCGACGGCTGACCGCCCGCGGCCCCGCCGCCCGTTGCACGGCCGCCGGCGTTCCCCCCCGGCGGGCGGCCCCCCCCCGCCCCCCCCCCCCCCCCCCCCCCGCCGCGTCTTCGGGTCAGCCGACCAGCGGCGCCACCCGCCGCAGGTCGGCGACGAAGGTGGCGTAGCGTTCCTCCCGCCGGGCCGGATCGCGCTCGCGCAGCAGGGCGGAGGGGTGCAGGGTGGCCATCACCTCGGCGCCGCCGTCGCCGAAGGGCATCACCTCGCCGCGCTGCTCGGTCACGCGGAACTGCGGCCCGAGCAGCGCCTGCGCCGCCGTCGCCCCCATGGGCACCACCACCCGCGGCCGCACCGCCGCCAGTTCCTGCCGCAGCCACGGGGCGCAGGCGCGCACCTCGCGGATGCCGGGCTTGCGGTGCAGGCGGCGCTTGCCGCGCGGCTCCCATTTGAAGTGCTTCACCGCATTGGTGACGTAGACGCGGCTGCGGTCGATGCCCGCCTCGGCCAGGGCGCGGTCGAGCAGCTGCCCGGCCGGGCCGACGAAGGGCAGGCCGGCGAGGTCTTCCTGATCGCCCGGCTGCTCCCCCACCATCATCAGCCGCGCCTCCGCCGGGCCGACGCCGAACACCGTGCCGGTGCCGCTTTCGTACAAGGGGCAGCCGCGACAGCCGGCGGCGGCGGCGCGCAGGGTGTCGAGGTCGCGGCGGCCGGCCTCGTCCTCCGGCGGCGGCAGGAAGGGCTCGGCGGTGGGATAGGCGGCTCTGGCGGGCATGGCGGCGGCTCTCCTCGGCTGGCGAGGAAGCAACGCTTGCGGCGGCGGAGGGAGGCGGGAGGTCAGGAAGCGCAATCGCCGCCGGAGGAGGCTCCGGCGGCGACGCATGGGTGCCCTGGCTCACGCTGCCGTCCCACCCGGTCATGGTCCGGGCTGGAATGCTCCCGACGGCTGCCCCGGCCTTGCGGCCGACCTCTCGGCGATAGCGCGAGGGGGCGCTGTATGGGCGAACTTTTGTAGTTTAATGACCAAATTGTCAAGATTTGGTTGCGACGCCCCGACGGCACGCGCTCTATTGTTGCGCTGCGGAAGCATGGTGCGGTGCATGGGACTGCACCCGGGCGGCAGCCCCGCCGTCCCCCCAGGCGTCGTCTGCACAGTCGGACGAGCCACGGAGGATCGCATGTCCCGCCAAGTCACCTATCCCGCCGCCGTCATCTCCAGCGGCTCCAACCCCGAGGCGCCGGTGACCGTGCGGCTGCCGGATTTCCCCGCCATCACCGCCGTCGGCAACACCCAGGGCGACGCCCTGTCGGAGGCGCAGGTTCGATTGCAGACCATGATCAACGACATGGCGGCGCGCGGCGAGGACATCCCGCAGCCGACCCACCACGTCGTCACCGGCCAGCCGAGCAGCAGCGTCACCGTCACCATCCCCGAGTCGCGGCCCTGAGGCCGGCGGCGGCTCAGGCCGGCAGCACCTGATAGACGGTGGTCAGCCGCTCCGCCCGGTCCTCCAGGTCGAGGCTGGTGGGCACGGCGTAGCTCGCCAGCCGCAGCAGGCCCGAGGTCGGCAGGTAGGAGCGGCCGGGGTCGGCGATGACCACGAAGGCGCCGCGGGCGGCGCAGCGGCGCAGCCACGGCATCATCAGGTCGGTCATCGGCTTCTCGTAGCAGACGTCGCCGGCCGCCACCACCTGCCACGGGCAGTCGGCCAGGGCGAGCACGTCGTCCTGGCGCACGCTGACGACGGCGCCGTTGGCCTCGGCATTGAGGGCGATGGCGGTGCGCGCCACCGGGTCGATCTCCGCCGCCTCGGTCGGGCCGGCACCGGCGGCGGCCAGCGCCACGGCGGTGAGGCCGCTGCCGGCGGCGACGTCGAGCACCGTGCGGCGGCGCCAGACCTCGGGGTTGTCCAGCAGCCAGCGGGTCATCGCCTGGCCGCCGGGCCAGGCGAAGGCCCAGTAGGGCGGCGGCAGGTCGTGACGGTCGAGGAAATCCTGCGTCGCCTGCCACAGCGGCGTCACCTCGGTCGCCAGATGCAGGCGCACCTCGGGCACCAGGGGCGGGACGGCAAGGGTGGTGTGGGCGCGGATGAAGGCGGCGTGGTCAACGGCCTCCGCCGCGCGCCCGGTCATGCGGCGGGCGCCTGCAGCACGCGACCGGCCACGATGGCGGCCAGCATCATCAGTCCGAACACCCGGTTGGACTTGAACTTGGCGAGGCAGTCGGCGCCGTCGTCGATGTCCACGTCCACCGCCTGCCACAGCAGATGCAGGCAGGCCGCCAGCGCCAGCGGATAGAACACCCAGCCGACGCCCGCCAGCCACCCGGCCAGCACCAGCAGCACCGCCGCCAGGCCATAGACCACGAACAGGAACGGCACCGTGCGCGCCCCCAGCGCCAGGGCGGAGGACTTGACGCCGATCAGCACGTCGTCCTCCTTGTCCTGGTGGGCGTAGATGGTGTCGTAGCCGAGGGTCCAGAACAGGCCGGCGACATAGAGCAGCACCGCCGCCGGGTGCAGCCCGCCGGTCACCGCCGCCCAGCCGAGCAGGGCACCCCAGTTGAAGGTCAGGCCCAGCCACACCTGCGGCCAGTAGGTGACGCGCTTCATGAAAGGATAGGCACCGACCAGCAGCAGCGACCCGACGCCGAGCGCCACCGCGAAGCCGTTCAGCTGCACCAGCACCAGCAGGCCGGTGAGCAGTTGCAGGGCCAGGAACAGCAGCGCCTGTGTCACGCTGACGGCGCCCGACGGGATGGGGCGGCCGGCGGTGCGGGCGACGCGGCCGTCGAAGTCGCGGTCGGCGATGTCGTTGACGGTGCAGCCGGCGCCGCGCATCACCAGGGCCCCGACCGCGAACAGCGCCATCAGCCACAGGTCCGGCAGGCCGCCGGCGGGGGCGGCCAGGGCGATGCTCCACAGGCAGGGCAGCAGCAGCAGCCAGGTGCCGATGGGCCGGTCGAGCCGCATCAGCTTCAGGTACGGACGCGCCTGCGCGGGGGCCAGCCGGTCGATCCAGCCGCCCACCGGCATGTCGCCGACGAGAGGTTTGCCATTCGTCATGCGGGTAGTCATATCTAATCGCCCTGTCCTGCTCAAGCGGCGCGCTGCCGCCGCCGCCCTCCGAAGGTGTCCGCCGTCATGACCGTGCCCGACCGCCCCAAGTACCGCCTGCACGTCGACGCGCCGCTGGCGGCCGGGCAGACGGTGGCGCTGACGCAGGCGCAGGCCCATTACCTGGCCACTGTCATGCGCGCCAAGGCCGGCGACGCGGTGGCCCTGTTCAACGGCCGCGACGGCGAGTGGCGGGCGGTGGTCGCCGATCTCGGCCGCAAGGGCGGGACGCTTGAGGTCGGCGCCCGGCTGCGCGACCAGACGGCGGAGGGCGACCTGTGGCTGCTGTTCGCGCCGCTGAAGAAGGACGCCACCGACATGGTGGTGGAAAAGGCGACCGAACTGGGCGTCGCCCGCCTGCTGCCGGTGATGACCGACAACACCGCCGCCAGCCGCCTCAACACCGACCGCGCCCGCGCCAACGCCATCGA
This sequence comes from Caenispirillum bisanense, assembly GCF_039523075.1. Classification (NCBI taxonomy): domain Bacteria; kingdom Pseudomonadati; phylum Pseudomonadota; class Alphaproteobacteria; order Rhodospirillales; family Novispirillaceae; genus Caenispirillum; species Caenispirillum bisanense. Next base: position 9,307 of record NZ_BAAAEP010000010.1, on the reverse strand, counting down.
GGCGGCGGAACAGTGCGAGCGCCTGACCGTGCCGGCGGTGGACGAGCCGGCGCCGCTCGCCCGCCTGCTGGCCGGCTGGGATGCGGCGCGGCCGTTGCTGGTCGCCGACGAGACCGGCCGGGGGGAGCCACTTGCCGCCGCCGCCGCCCGACTCGAAGGGGCCGCTTTGGCGGTATTGATCGGGCCGGAGGGCGGTTTTTCCCACTCGGAACTTGACGCTCTGAGGCGGCTGCCTTTTGTTGTTCCGGTTGGCCTCGGCCCTCGCATCCTGCGGGCCGAGACGGCGGCCCTGGCGGCCCTTGCCTGCATTCAGGCGGTGGCCGGCGACTGGCGTTCCGGCGGCCCCGCCTTCCGCTGAGCCGCGGCCGCTGCCGCTGCCGGCCGTTCACAGTCCTATCTCCTGCTCGGAGCACCGCCCCCATGTCCGGACCCTCGAAGCCGAACCTTCAGCCCATCCACGGTCGCGACGATCTGGTGGGGTGGCTGGAAAGCGGCAACAAGCCGCGCGCCGAGTGGCGCCTGGGGACCGAGCACGAGAAGTTCGCCTATCGCCTGTCGGACAAGGCGCCGCTGCCCTACGCCGACCCTGCCGGCGGCCCCGGCATCCGCGACATGCTGAAGGGGCTGGAGGCCTACGGCTGGCAGCCGGTGGAGGAGAACGGCGCCGTCATCGCCATGACCCGCGACGACGGTGGCTCCATCTCGCTGGAGCCGGGCGGCCAGCTGGAACTGTCCGGCGCGCCGCTGGAAACCGTCCACCAGACCTGCACCGAGGTCACCACCCACCGCAAGCAGGTGCGCGAGGTGGCGGAAAGGCTGGGCGTCGGCCTCATCGGCCTGGGCTTTGCGCCCACCTGGCGGCGCGAGGACATGCACTGGATGCCCAAGGGCCGCTACGCCATCATGCGCGAGTACATGCCCAAGGTCGGCACCATGGGGCTCGACATGATGCTGCGCACCTGCACCGTGCAGGTGAACATGGACTACGCCTCCGAAGCCGACATGGTGAAGAAGTTCCGTGTCGCCACCGCCCTGCAGCCGCTGGCGACGGCGCTGTGGGCCAATTCGCCGTTCAAGGAAGGGCAGCTGAACGGCTATCGCAGCTATCGCGCCCACGTCTGGACCGACACCGACAACAACCGCGCCGGCCTGCCCGAGTTCGCCTTCGAGGACGGATTCGGCTTTGAACGCTACGTCGACTACCTGCTCGACGTGCCCATGTACTTCGTCGCCCGCGACGGCCGCTACATCAACGTCGCCGGCCGCTCCTTCCGCGACTTCCTGGAGGGCAAGCTGCCGGAACTGCCGGGCGAGACGCCGACGCTGGGCGACTGGGCCGACCATGCCTCCACCGCCTTCCCCGACGTGCGGTTGAAGAAGTACATGGAGATGCGAGGCTCCGACGGCGGGCCGTGGAGCCGCCTGTGCGCCCTGCCGGCCTTCTGGGGCGGCCTGCTCTATGACGACGACGCCCTGGACGAAGCCTGGCATCTGGTCAAGGACTGGACGCCGGAAGAGCGCCGCGCCTTGCATTCCCAGGTGCCGGTGACCGCCCTGAAGACGCCGTTCCGCGGCGGCACGGTGCAGGATCTGGCGCTGGAGGCCCTGCGCATCGCCCGCGCCGGCCTCGGCCGACGGGCTCGCCTGTCGGCAGATGGCATGGACGAAAGCGGCTTCCTGGAGCCGTTGCAGCGAATCGCCGACACCGGCATGACCCCCGCCGACGAACTGATCGAAGCCTTCTCCAGCCGCTGGAACGGTAGCCTGGAGCCGCTGTGGGCAGCCTACGCATACTAGTGGATACAGCCTTGACGCGAAAGGCGAACAGCTCTTTCTCTTCTGCGCGTAATGCATGGCGGCTGGCTGCGGCTGGTGCTGGAAACCCCCATACCAAATGGTATAAATTGACCGTAACGCCCCTCCTTCCGATGTAGTCGGATTGCATCAGGGCGAGGCGATTTATTTCCCGGGGGAAGAAAGGCAACAGCATGCTCTCCAGCCTTCGCATCCGGACGCGCCTCTACGCCGGGTTCCTTGCCGTGCTCACCCTGCTTGCGGTGGTGGCGGCGGCATCGATCTGGGTGTTCGGGACCGTCAGCGGGTCGTTCGAGCGGTTCGCCGTAACCGCCCAGGGCGCGGTGTCGAGCGTGCAGCTGGATCGCGTCACCGGGCTGTTCGACCGCCGGGTCGCCGATTATGTGCGCGATCCGACCGACGAGGCCTTCCGCGCCGTCGGCGAGAGCCGCCGCGAGGTGGCCGCCGCCATCGCCGACTTCCAGGCCGCCGCCGTATCCCCCGAGGCCGCCGGCCATGCCGAGGCCATCGCCGGCGCCTTCAAGGCCTACCTCTCCACCCTCGATCCGGCCATGCAGCTGGTGGCGCGGCGGGTGGACATCTCCACCGGCGTGCTCGGCTCCACCGCCTCCGCCCTGGTGGAGGAAGCCCGCCTGCACGCCGCCGATTCGAGCGACGCCGGCGCCGCCGAGGACGTGGAAACCGCCGGCACCCTGGTGCAGCACACCCTGCAGGCGCAGATGGCGGTGACCGCCTACCTGCTGAAGCCGAGCGAGGACAGCTTCGCCCTGATCTGGGAAGAGCTGTTCAAGGTCGACGAGGCCATCGCCGCCCTGCCGGAGGCGGAAACCGCCGCCCTGCTGTACGAGAAGTATCTTGAGGGCGTGAACGAACTGTCGGGCGTCATTGGCGAGCTGCAGGCGGCCCAGGAACAGCTGGAACGCCACGGCGGCGTCATCTCCGCCCGCACCGATCAGGTGAAGCTGTCGGCGCTGGCGGCCGAAACCGCCATCAAGCAGGAAACCGACCGCCGCCTGGGCGCCGCCAATTCCTGGGTGATGGGCCTTACCATCGTCAGCCTGCTGCTGGGCGCCGCCGCCGCCTTCTTCATCGGCCGGTCCATCGCCACGCCGGTGACCGCCATGACCGCCGCCATGCGCCGCCTTGCCGCCGGCGAGCTGACGGTGGAAGTGCCGGCCGAGCGCAACAAGGACGAGATCGGCGAAATGGCCGCCGCCGTGCGGGTGTTCCGCGACAACGCCCGCGCGGTCGAGCGCCTGCAGGCCGAACAGGCGGAAAACCGCCGCCTGGAGGAAGAAAAGCGCCGCCAGGCCATGCTCGGCATGGCCGACGAGCTGGAGCACAGCGTCGCCGGCGCCATCGGCGCCATCACCTCCTCCGCCTCGCAGATGCAGTCGACGGCCGAGGTGATGACCGCCACCGCCCACGACACCAACCGGCAGGCGGCCACGGTCGCCACCGCCACCATGCAGGCCACCGCCAATGTGGAGACGGTGGCGGCGGCGGCGGAGGAACTGTCGGCCTCCATCCTGGAAATCAGCCGTCAGGTCACCCAGTCGGCGGCCATCGCCCGGTCGGCGGTGGGTCAGGCGGCGCAGGCCAACGATCAGGTCGCCGGCCTGCTGGAAGCCACCCGCCGCATCGGCGAAGTGGTCAGCATGATCACCGACATCGCCGAACAGACCAACCTGCTGGCGCTCAATGCCACCATCGAGGCGGCGCGGGCCGGCGAATCGGGCAAGGGCTTTGCCGTCGTCGCCAACGAGGTGAAGAACCTCGCCAACCAGACCGGCCGCGCCACGGAAGAGATCGGCCAGCAGATCGCCGCCGTGCAGTCGGCGACGCAAAGCGCCGTCGGCGCCATCAAGAGCGTCACCACCACCATCGACCAGATCAACGAGATCGCCTCCGCCATCGCCTCGGCGGTGGAGGAACAGGGCGCCGCCACCCAGGAAATCGCCCGCAACACCCAGGAAGCCGCCCGCGGCACCCATGAGGTGTCGTCGACCATCGGCAGCGTCACCCACGCCGCCGGCGAAACCGGCGACGCCGCCGGCCAGGTGCTGCAGTCGGCCACCCAGCTGCACAGCCGGGCGGAAGAACTGCAGGCCGCCGTCAGCCGCTTCCTGCAGCGGGTGCGCGCCGGTTAGGGCGGGCGGCGGTCACACGCCTGACTTGCCTCGGCCCCTCGTGCGTCGACCGGCGCGCGAGGGGCTTCGACCAATGGGGATGCCGCCGCCGGACCAGCACCCGCCGGACGGGAGATGTGCCGCCGCCGGCCGCTGCCGGCCTTGACAACCCGGCGGCGGACGGGGCTGGATAGCATGGGTGCGTACCCCTTTCAGATAGGGAAGGGGCGGCTGCCGCGGGTCTTCCGGCGGCGCAAATGGCGGTGCGGGGGATGATGACGAGACGGGCGGCGCGCGTGCTGATGGTCGAGGACACCCTCTCCATCGCCCGCATGACGGAAGCCTTCCTGGTTCAGGCCGGCTATCAGGTCGACCACGTGGAAACCGGCCAGGGCTGCCTCGCGGCCCTGGAACAGGGGCTGCCCGATGCGGTGCTGCTGGACGTGCGGCTGCCCGACATCTCGGGGCTGGAGGTGCTGGCCCACATCCGCCGGCAGGAACTGCCGGTGGTGGTCATCGTCGCCACCGCCTACGGCTCCATCGGCATGGCGGTGGAGGCCATGCAGGCGGGCGCCGACGACTTCCTGGTCAAGCCCTTCAACGCCGACCGCCTGAAGGTCACCCTGGCCAACGCGCTGGAGCGGCTGGCCCTGAAGTCGCAGGTGCAGGCCCTGCGGGAGGATTTCGGCCGCGCCACCTTCCACGGCTTCATCGGCTCGTCGCTGGCCATGCAGTCGGTCTACCGCATCATCCAGGCCGCCGGGCCGACCGGCGCCACCGTCTTCGTCACCGGCGAGAGCGGCACCGGCAAGGAACTGGCGGCCGAGGCCCTGCACCGCCAGAGCCGGCGCGCCAACGGCCCCTTCGTCGCCATCAACTGCGGCGCCATACCCCACGGGCTGATCGAGAGCGAGGTGTTCGGCCACGTGAAGGGCGCCTTCACCGGCGCCGTGGCGGCCCGTGACGGCGCCGCCCGCCGGGCCGACGGCGGCACCCTGTTCCTGGACGAAATCTGCGAAATGGAACCGGCGCTGCAAACCAAGCTCTTGCGCTTCCTGCAGACGGGTACCTATATGCGGGTCGGCGGTGAGACGCTGGAGAAGGTTGACGTGCGCATCGTCTGCGCCACCAACCGCGATCCGATGAAAGAGGTCGAGGAAGGCCGCTTCCGCGAAGACCTCTATTACCGCCTCCACGTAATTCCCCTGCATCTGCCGGCATTGCGTGATCGCGAGGGCGATGTCCTCGAAATTGCGCGTGCGCTGCTTGCCAGGTTCTCGCAGCAGGAGGGCAAGTCCTTCCAGGGCTTCACGCCCGAAGCGGAAGACCTGCTGCTGCGCTACCCCTGGCCGGGCAACGTGCGTCAGTTGCAGAACGTGGTGCTCAACGCCGTCGTGCTGAACGACGGCCCGCTGGTGGCAGCCGAAATGCTGCCGCCGCCGGTCAACAGCCGCGGCTCGCTGCCGGGGCAGGTCAACCGGGCCACCCTGCCGCCGCTGCGGCTGGCAGAGCCGGCGCCGTCGGACATCAAGCCCCTGTGGCAGGTGGAGAAGGAGGCCATCGAGGCCGCCATCGACGCCTTCGAGGGCAACATTCCCCGCGCCGCGGCCGCGCTGGGCATTTCCGCCTCCACCATCTACCGCAAGAAGGCGGCGTGGGAGGCGGGAGAGGGCGAATCGCTGGGCGCCTGACGGCCCCTGCGTCCGCGCCGTAACAAAAGCGTCGCCGGCCGTGCCGGTGAACGCACCATGACTGGTGCTGGACTTGCGTCCGCGCCGGTTACCACTCCGGGTCACCTGCCGAACGGCAGGGGCACCTGCGGCGTTTGTGCCGCATTGTATCGGCCGAAGGGCCTGATTCCAGCCTGTCCAAACGGAAAGTCGTCGCGACGGCCCTTGCCGTCACAGATTTCGACGTCTAACTTTAACAGTACCGTGATGGATGAGCGCAGGGGGTTCAGGCTAACTGCCGGATCATGTTGGCGTCTCCATCCAGGGATGGCTAGACCAACAATAAAAACGAAGGGAACGAGTACATGCAGACCATCGAACACACCGGGGCTCCGCTCCGTCCGCATCACCTGGCCGCCGGCGCCCGTCGCCTTGGCGCTGCCAAGCCGGTCTCCGACCGGCCGCTGCCGGGCGAAGGCATGAAGACCGGCACCTCGCTGTCGCCGGAAGACATCCGCCGCATCGTCGCCGACATGGTCGGCTGACGCGGCGCAGGGCATAGCCCCGCCTGCCACCCGCCGCCTTGGGCCGGGAGCCGCCGACGCACCACGCGCCGGCCGTTCTCCCCGCCCGCAGGCGGCGTTCGTGTGTCCGGGCCTCCTCCCTTCCGTCGAACGGGCCGCGCCGCAGGGCGTTGACCCTGTAAGGAAATCACGACGGAGGAGCGCCCATGACCATCACCGTCCGCGACGAAAAGCGCCTGCTGACGGCCGACGAATTCGCCGCTGTCGAGCAGACCCACTACCCCAACATCTGCGACCTCGGCCAGAAGGACCTGACCGAAACGGCCCGCCGCCTGCGCGACATGCGCGCCAAGGCCCGCGACACCGCCCGCCAGCAGCGGCGCGAGATGCGCGGCAAGGCCGCCCCGCGCGGCACCAAGGCGGCCGCCGACAACACCGGCACCACCCGCAAGGAGCAGGTCTTCGCCGGCGCCCTCAAGCGGGTCAACCGCGAGATCAGCCGCTACCGCCGCATGAAGGGCGACGAGGACCAGCAGGCGATCATGGAGCGGGCGCTCGACCAGAAGCGCGCCGCCCGCAAGCCGCATCACCCGAGCGCCGGCCGCACCGCCAACCACGGCATGTCGGCCACCCCGGACGACGGCACCCAGCCGAAGGTCAGTCCGAGCCCGCCGGGCGGCTGAGCCGGCGGCGTCCGGCCAGCACCATGGCGATGGCGCCGCAGGCCATCACCACCGGCACCACCGCCAGCCCGGTATGGGTGCCGCCCACCCAGTGCGCCGCCAGCCCGCCCACCATGCCGGTGCCCATCTGCAGGCATCCCATCAGGGCGGCGGCGGCGCCGGCGGTGCGGGGGAAGTGCTCCATGGCCCCGGCGGAGCAGCCGGGCATCAGCAGCGACACCCCGAACGACCACAGCGCCATTGTCGCCACCAGCCCCGCCAGGGTGGGGCCGAGGGTCAGCAGCAGGGCGGCGCCGAGCAGCCCGGCCAGCAGGTTGAGGCCGCCGCCCCACAGCATCAGCCGCGCCGCCGGCAGGCGCCGCAGCAGGCGTCCGGCCAGCGCCGCGCCGACGAAGTAGCTGGCGGCCGGCGCCGCCATGGCCGGGCCGATCAGCCCCGGCGTCAGGCCGAGGTCGTGGTCGAGCACGAAGGGCGCCACCGTCACGAAGGTATAGATGCCGCCGATGGACAGCGCCCCGCCCAGCGCCGGCGACAGGAACCGCAGGTCGGTCAGCAGCATGCCGTAGGTGCCGACCACATGGCGCAGCGGCAGGGCGCCGCCGCCGGCGTGGCTGTTGGTCTCGCGCAGCCGCAGCACGGAGAAGGCGAGCAGCGCCACGGCATAGACCGCCATCAGCACGAACACCCACCGCCACGGCGCCAGTTCCAGCACCACGCCGCCGGCCAGCGGGCCGAGGGCCGGCGCCACGCTCACCACCATCCCCACCACCGACAGGATGCGCGCCGCCGCCTGCCCGCTGAAGCGGTCGCGCACCATGGCGCGGGCAATGGCGATGCCGACCGACGCCCCCAGCCCCTGCACCAGCCGCCCGGCCGCCAGCACCGCCACCGACGGCGCCAGGAAGGCGGCCAGGGTGCCGGCCAGATAGAGCAGCAGGAAGCCGACCATGGCCGGGCGGCGGCCGTAGCGGTCCGACAGCGGCCCGCACACCAGCTGCCCGGCGGAGAACCCGGCAAGATAGAGCGCCATGGTGGGGGCGATCACCGCCTCCGGCACCTGGAAGGCGGCGGCGATGGCCGGCATGGCGGGGCCGTAGACCGACAGCGACAGCGGCCCGACGGCGGCCAGCACCGCCGCCATCAGGGCCATGCGGGTTTCCGGGGTCATTCGCAGCCGTCCGCCAGATTGGCGCGGATGGCATCCAGCCCGCGCAGCACCGTCGCCACCTCGCCCGGCGACAGGCCGGCGACGGCGCGGGCGCGGATGCGGGCCGCCACCTCCTCCAGCCGCGCCAGCATGGGGCCGGCGGCGGCGGTGGGGTGGACGGCCTTGGCGCGGCGGTCCTGCGGGTGCGGCCGGCGCTCCACCATGCCGGCCTTCTCCAGCTGGTCGAGGAAGCTGACCAGGGTCATGGGCTCGACGCCCATGCGCTCGGCGATCACCGCCTGGCGGCTGCCGGCATAGGCGACGACGTAGGCCAGGGCACGCGCCTGCGCCACCGTCAGGGGCAGGGCGGCGGCCTCCAGTTCGTGCTCGAAGGCACGGCGCAACAGGCGGGCGACGTCACCGGCCAGGAAGCCGATGGACGCTTTCGGGGTCAGGATGGACATGCCCCGATAGTAAGTTCGCCTTACGGTTTATCGCAAGCCCGCCGGGCCTGCGCCAGCCTCAACGCAGGTATTCCTTGTATCCCATGTCGTGCTTGGCGATGTGGTCGATCAGCCAGCGGCGCAGGAACTCGATCACTTCGTTGAGGTTGAGCAGGTCCGGCTCGCGGCGGAACAGGTCGGCGATCTCGCGCGCCACCCGCTCCAGCTCGCGGTGCATCTTCTTGTGGCCGTCGGCCAGCGGGTACTGGGTGGCGGCGAAGATGTCCTCCTCGCGCTTGAAGTGCCGCTCCACGTACTGCACCAGCTGATCCATGCACTGCGACAGCTGGGCATTGCTCACCTTGGGCGCCCGCCGCATGTCGTAGAGCTGGTTGGTGATGTTCACCAGCGTCTGGTGATCGAAGTCGATGGTCGGGTGACCGATCATCCAGTCGTTGTTCCACTCGATCAGCGGCATGGCCGGACCCTGTTCCATGATCATTGTTGGTTGTGCGGACCGGCAGAATTCGCGTAACCCTGCCGCCGGTTCAGCGGACCAATAGGACGGAGCAGGAGAGACGGTCAAGTAGATCCGCCGTCGATAGGCCAAGAGTCATGGCCGCTTCGGCCGGCAGGACCAGCAGGGCATGGGAAAAGTCGGTCGCCCGTTGCAGCCGCCCCAGGCTGAGCGGCGGCAGCGCCTGCCACCGCCACGCCACCGCCGCCGGATCCAGGCGGGCGGCGGCGCGGTCGGGATCGTTGCCCGCCGCCGGGCCGAAGGCGAGCACGGCGACGCCGGCACCGATGGCGGCAGCCACGGCAGCGGCCTCGGGCAGCGCCCGTTCGGCGGCGGCGCGGCCGTCCCACAGGGCGAGCACCGGCGGCCGCTCCGCCAG
>NZ_BAAAEP010000009.1:85606-91407 GCF_039523075.1 Caenispirillum bisanense | reverse complement strand
CCGGGTTGGTGTTGTTGATGTGGATGTAGACCTTGCGGCCGATGCGCAGCGGCGCAAAGGCGGCGAGGCGGCGGGTGTCCAGGGCTTGCCCTCACTTCGGCTCTACCCGCTCAATCCTCGCGCGGGGCTGGACCAGCGGAGGCCGGCGTGGGACTGCGGCGACTCCTCATCGGAAGCGCGCTACTGCTCTTTCCACGGTGTCCGCCGATCACCAACCTTCTTCAGCCCAAGAGGCGCCCGTTGCCTCCGTCCAGCCGCTGTCGCCCGGGGCGCCCCACGAGGGCGGCCCACCGCAAATGAACCCCACGCCATAAGGCGCCGCCGCCTGGAAAAGGACGCGGCGGGAGAGCCGTCGCCCTCCCGCCGCGTCACCACTCCAATCAAGGCCGGCCGTTACGCCGCCCGTTTGGTTTCCTGGTCCACCAGGGCGACGATGTCGGCCATGATGCGGGTCAGGTCGTAGTCCTTCGGCGTGTAGACGCGCGCCACGCCCGCCGCCTTCAGGGTCTGCTCGTCCTCGGGCGGGATGATGCCGCCCACCACCACCGGCACGTCGCCCAGGCCGGCGGCGCGCATGCGGTCCATCACGTCGGTCACCAGCGTCACGTGGCTGCCCGACAGGATCGACAGGCCGACCACGTGCACGCCTTCCTCCAGCGCCGCGTTGACGATCTGCGCCGGGGTCAGGCGGATGCCTTCGTAGACCACTTCCATGCCGGCATCGCGGGCCCGCACCGCCACCTGTTCGGCGCCGTTGGAGTGGCCGTCGAGGCCCGGCTTGCCGACCAGGATCTTCACCCGGCGGCCAAGCCGGTCGGACACGGCGTCCACATGCGCCCGCACCTCCACCATGCCCGACTCCGAGGCGGCCGAGGCGGCGCGGCCGACGCCGGTCGGCGCCCGGTATTCGCCATAGACCTCGCGCAGCACCTGCGCCCATTCGCCGGTGGTGACGCCGGCATGAGCGCAGGCGATGGAGGGCTCCATGATGTTGCGGCCTTCCTTGGCCGCCGCCGTCAGGTCGGCGATGGCGGCCTCGGCGGCCTTGCCGTCGCGGTTGGCGCGCCAGGCCTTCAGCGCCTCGATCTGCTCCCGCTCGACGCTTTCATCGACGGTGAGGATGGAGCCGTCGCCGGTGGTCAGCGGGCTCGGCTCGGCATCGGTGAAGGCGTTGACGCCGACCACCGTCATGGCCCCCGACTCGATGGCCTTCAGGCGGCGGGTGTTCGATTCCACCAGCCGCTGCTTCATGTAGCTCGACTCGACGGCGGCGATGGCGCCGCCCATGGCGTCGATGCGCGCCAGTTCGTCGCGCGCCTGGGCCTTCAGTTCCTCCACCTTGGCGGTGACGACGGGGGAGCCGTCGAACAGGTCGCCGTATTCCAGCAGGTCGGTCTCGTAGGCGACGATCTGCTGCAGGCGCAGCGACCACTGCTGGTCCCACGGCCGCGGCAGGCCGAGCGCCTCGTTCCAGGCCGGCAGCTGCACGGCGCGGGCACGGGCGTTCTTGGAGAGCGTCACGGCCAGCATCTCAAGCAGGATGCGGTAGACGTTGTTTTCCGGCTGCTGCTCGGTCAGGCCCAGGCTGTTGACCTGCACGCCATAGCGGAAGCGGCGGTGCTTCTCGTCCTCGACGCCATAGCGTTCGCGGCAGATCTCGTCCCACAGCTCCGTGAAGGCGCGCATCTTGCACAGCTCGGTCACGAAGCGGATGCCGGCGTTGACGAAGAAGCTGATGCGGCCGACCACCTCGGGGAAGTCCTCCGCCGGCACCTGGCCCGAGTCGCGCACCGTGTCCAGTACCGCCTGGGCGGTGGCAAGGGCATAGGCCAGCTCCTGCTCCGGCGTCGCGCCCGCTTCCTGCAGGTGGTAGGAGCAGACGTTCATCGGGTTCCACTTGGGAACCTCGCGGTAGGTGAAGGCAATGACGTCGTTGGTCAGCTTCAGCGACGGCTGCGGCGGGAAGATGTAGGTGCCGCGCGACAGGTATTCCTTCACCAGGTCGTTCTGCGTCGTGCCCTGCAGGCTCTTGCGCTCGGCGCCCTGGCGCTCGGCGGTGGCGATGTAGAGCGACAGCAGCCACGGCGCCGGGGCGTTGATGGTCATCGACGTGTTCATCTTGCCGAGCGGGATCTCGTCGAACAGCGTCTGCATGTCGCCGATGTGGCAGACGGGCACGCCCACCTTGCCCACCTCGCCGCGCGCCAGCGGATGGTCGGAGTCATAGCCGGTCTGGGTCGGCAGGTCGAAGGCGACGGAGAGGCCGGTCTGACCGCGCGAAAGATTCTTGCGATAGAGCTTGTTGCTCTCCACCGCCGAGGAATGCCCCGAATAGGTTCGGAAAAGCCACGGCTTGTCGCGCTTCGGCGCGGCAGGGGCAGGGGGAGTGTCAGGCTTCTCGCTCATTCCGGGGTCCTCCGATCAGGGTGAGAGTTTACCAATTCTGCAACCCTAAGTGCATGACGTTGATTATAAAATTACCCGTGCCCTGGGCATCCAGGCAAGAAAGTATCATTTTGTGCATTGCGAAGAAAGCGACAAAACGCTAAGGATGAAGCAACGCCGCCTCCCGCAACGAACGCGAGGGGCCGGACATTGGATTGTGCACCGCCGAAAGAGCATGCGGCGGTCGGCCCGCCCGCGGGAACGGCCTTCACGGCCCGGCCGCGGGCGCCACGCCGGCACCAGACCCAGGGGATTGCCACGATGACCAGCACCGCGGAAGTGATCAGCCTGAAGGGTGGTCAGGACGTCAAGGACCTGTATGAGATCGGCGAGATCCCGCCGCTCGGCCACACCCCGAAGAAGATGTACGGCTGGCTCATCCGCCGCGAGCGCCACGGGCCGCCCGAGCAGTCCTTCCAGGTGGAAGTGGTGGACGTGCCGGAGCCCGACAGCCACGAAGTGCTGGTGATGGTGATGGCCGCCGGCGTCAACTACAACGGCGTCTGGGCCGGCCTCGGCAAGCCCATCTCGCCCTTCGACGTCCACGGCGCGCCGTTCCACATCGCCGGCTCCGACGCCTCCGGCATCGTGTGGAAGGTCGGCTCCAAGGTGAAGGCGTGGAAGGTGGGCGACGAGGTGGTCATCCACTGCAACCAGGATGACGGCGACGACGAGGAGTGCAACGGCGGCGACCCGATGCTCTCCCCCAGCCAGCGCATCTGGGGTTACGAGACGCCCGACGGCTCCTTCGCGCAGTTCACCTGCGTGCAGGCGCAGCAGCTGATGCGGCGGCCGAAGCACCTGACCTGGGAAGAGAGCGCCTGCTACACCCTGACGCTCGCCACCGCCTATCGCATGCTGTTCGGCCACCGCCCGCACATCCTGCGGCCGGGCCACAACGTGCTGGTGTGGGGCGCTTCCGGCGGCCTCGGCTCCATGGCGATCCAGCTGTGCGCGACGGCCGGCGCCAACGCCATCGGCGTCATTTCCGACGAGAGCAAGCGCGACTTCGTCATGAGCCTGGGCGCCAAGGCGGTGCTCAACCGAAAGGACTTCAACTGCTGGGGCCAGCTGCCGCCGGTGAACGGCGAGGGCTTCAAGGAGTACATGCAGGAGGTCCGCAAGTTCGGCAAGGCGATCTGGGAGATCACCGGCAAGGGCAACGACGTCGACACGGTGTTCGAACACCCCGGCGAGCAGACCTTCCCGGTGTCGTGCAACGTGGTGAAGCGCGGCGGCATGGTGGTGTTCTGCGCCGGCACCACCGGCTACAACCTCACCTTCGACGCCCGCTTCGTGTGGATGCGGCAGAAGCGCATCCAGGGCAGCCACTTCGCGCACCTGAAACAGGCGGCGCAGGCAAACCAGCTGGTGATCGAACGCCGTATCGACCCGTGCATGTCCGAAGTGTTCTCGTGGGAGGACATTCCGAAGGCCCACACCCTGATGTTGGACAACAAGCACAAGCCCGGCAACATGGCCGTCATGGTTCAGGCCAAGGTGCCCGGCCGCCGCACCCTGGAAGACGTGCTGGAAGGCTGAGGACGGGCGCGGTCTTCCGCGCCTCCCCCCAGCCGCATCCCCCGACCCGCTGAGAGAGAAGACACCGTGCAGATGCCCGCCAAGCTGATCATCAACGACCTCCTGCACACCTGCGAAAAGGCGCTCTACACCGCCCGCGGCGTGCTCGACACCATCCGCGAACACGTCGCCGGCAAGGTGACGGTCGACGGCAAGGTGGACGCCGATGCGCTGGAACAGCACCAGTTCGCCGCCCACGGCTATGCCTGGTACGCCACCTACGTCGCCGCTCTGGAGCAGATGCTCGCCTGGGGCAAGCGGCTGGAGGCCCAGGGCCGCTTCGGCGAACTGGAACAGCTGCTGGTCCAGGCCGCCTTCTCGGAATACCTGCACCAGATCTTCGGCGGCCTGCCCATGGGCCAGGGCGAGATGGTGCGCCTGGCCGACTTCGGCATCGAGGTGCGCCAGCGCCAGCTGCTGCAGAGCCCGCAGACCACCCTGCTGCGCGAGCACGGCTTCACCGCCGCCTGCAAGAAGCGCATCGCCGAGCTGATCCGCGACGGCGAGCACTTCGGCGACCTCGGCTTGCAGGACGAGACGCTGGCCATGGTGCGCGACACCTTCCGCCGCTTCGCCGAGGAAAAGGTCGTCCCCTACTGCCACGACTGGCACCTGAAGGACGAGCTGATCCCGCTGGAGGTCCTGGAGCAGATGGCGGAGCTGGGCGTCTTCGGCCTGACCATCCCCGAGGAATACGGCGGCCACGGCATGGGCAAGACCGCCATGTGCGTGGTGACGGAAGAACTCAGCCGCGCCTACATCGGCGTCGGCTCGCTCGGCACCCGGTCGGAGATCGCGGCCGAACTCATCCGCCTGGGCGGCACCGAGGAGCAGAAGCAGCACTACCTGCCGAAGATCGCCTCCGGCGAGATCCTGCCGACGGCAGTGTTCACCGAGCCCAACACCGGCTCCGACCTTGCCTCGCTGCGCACCCGCGCGGTGAAGCAGGGCGACGAGTACGTGGTGACCGGCAACAAGACGTGGATCACCCACGCCAGCCGCTCCGACCTCATGACCCTGCTCACCCGCACCAACCCGGACGAGAAGGGCTACAAGGGCCTGTCCATGCTGCTGGCCGAGAAGCCGCGCGGCACGGAGACCGATCCGTTCCCGGCCGAGGGCATGGACGGCGGCGAGATCAAGGTGCTCGGCTACCGCGGCATGAAGGAATACGAGCTGTCGTTCGACGGCTTCAAGGTGCCGGCCGCCAACCTGCTGGGCGGCGTCGAGGGCCAGGGCTTCAAGCAGCTGATGGCGACCTTCGAAAGCGCCCGCATCCAGACCGCGGCGCGGGCCGTCGGCGTGGCGCAGAACGCGCTGGAAGTGGGCCTGCGCTATGCGAACGAGCGCCAGCAGTTCGCCAAGCCGATCTTCGAGTTCCCGCGCGTCTACGGCAAGCTGGCGTGGATGGTGGTGGAGACCATGATCGCCCGCCAGCTGACCTACTTCGCCGGCGAGGAGAAGGACAGCGACCGCCGCTGCGACATCGAGGCCGGCATGGCCAAGCTGCTGGGCGCCCGCGTCGCCTGGGCCAATGCCGACAACGCCCTGCAGATCCACGGCGGTAACGGCTACGCCGAGGAATACCAGATCAGCCGCATCCTGTGCGACGCCCGCATCCTCAACATCTTCGAGGGCGCGGCGGAGATCCAGGCGCACGTGGTGGCGCGCGGCCTGCTGACGCGCTAACCACCTTGGGCCCGCCCTGCGGTCGGCGCGACCGCGCCGGCGCCTGAGGCAAGAACAAACCAAACCACCTTGCGCAAGCAAGGTGG